>CAJXVR010000137.1 GCA_913061285.1 uncultured Verrucomicrobiota bacterium
GGCTCGGAGATGTGTATAAGAGACAGGTATGTGGATGTGATGATTGGCAATGAAGAGGATTTTACCGCTTGCCTCGGTTTTGAAGTTGAAGGTGTTGATGAAAACATATCGGCCATTGAAATCGATAAGTTCAAAGCAATGATTCGAACGGCTGTCGCAGATTTTCCTAACTTCAAAGTGACCGCAACGACTCTCCGGGCAGTCAAGACGGCAACCGTCAACGATTGGGGCGCCATCTGCTGGGCAGGCGGCGACTTCTACGAGTCGCAGCATTTTCCAGAGCTCGAAATCATGGATCGGGTTGGCGGTGGTGATAGTTTTGCTTCCGGACTAATCTATGGGTTTCTGAAATATGGGGATCCTGATAAGGCTGTGAATTTTGGCGCCGCACATGGTGCTTTGGCAATGACGACGCCTGGCGATACGTCGATGGTATCTGTAGGGGATGTTGAGAAGGTGGTTGGAGGCGGTGGCGCTCGAGTCGTCCGCTAACGCACACGGAACAATCAAAGAATTGTATTAGAGGAAACCGTTTCCTCTGAATAAGGACAATCGTAAGATTGTCCTTATTTTTTGTTTTAGTTGTGGCCAAGAGTGCGGATCGTGGCTTGATTTGTTGAAACGATGAGGGAAGGCTACGGAGATGCATCGCCTACTCTGGGTCACCCTTCTCCTATTCTGCTTTTGTGGCCCCATTCAAGGTGATGAACGAAAGCCGAATATTCTCTGGATTTATCTCGAGGATGTGAGCGGATGGTTTAGTTGCTACGGTGACACGCTGATCAAAACGCCTCACATCGACGCCTTGGCGCAGGAGGGAATTCGATTTGATCGGTTCTACACGCCGGCCGGTGTTTGTTCTGCGACTCGATCTTCAATCTTGGTCGGATCGATGCAGACGTCCTTGGGAATTCATAACCATCGGAGTGGCCGATCGAGCTTTCGGGGCCAAAGCATGGGCTTGGATTATGATGATATTCGTTTGCCGGACGGGGTGAGCCCCTTGCCGGAACTTTTTCGTCAAGCGGGCTATTTTACGTTTAACGATGCAGGTAAGGATGACTACAACTTCAAACATGATCTTGACTCGATGTACTCGGTGCGTAAGCCCGGTACGAGGTGGTCTCTCAAGCCGAAAGGGAAACCATTCTTTGGGCAGATTCAGTTGCGAGGCGGCAAACTGGGCAAGCGGGTAAAGGCTTCGGTAGATCGTGCGATTGTCCCTGTGCCGCCGTACTATCCGGATATTGATCTCGTCAGAGAGGAGATTGCCCATCACTACGATTGTCTGCTTCAAACCGATCGCGAGGTCGGGGAAATCGTGGCGGCTCTGAAGCGGGACGGGCTCTACGACGATACCGTCATATTTCTCTTCAGTGATCACGGATACAAATTGCATCGGCACAAACAGTTTCTCTATGAAGGCGGGATTCGAATGCCCTTAATTGTCGTTGGCAACGGCATTCCATCGGGGCGAGTGCGGAGGGATCTTGTGAGCGGGATTGACATCGCCCCTGCCACGCTCGTTGCTGCTGGTCTCCCGGTTCCGAGCACTATGGAAGGGCTCGATTTTCTGAGTCCTGAGCATCAGGCGCGAGAATTTGTTGTGGCCGCGCGTGATCGATGCGATTTCTCGATTGAGCGAATTCGCGCTCTCGTCACCCCTCGCTTTAAGTATCTTCGGAACTACTTGACGGATCGGCCATTCATGCAGCCAAGCTACAAAGATCCATGGCCCGTGACACAGCGGATAAGGGCAATGACTGCCTCAGGAGAATTGAATGAGGTACAGATGGCATTCTTTGGTCCACATAAACCAGCCGAAGAACTTTACGATCTACAGAATGATCCCCATGAAATCCACAACTTGGCCTCATCTCCGCGCTATCAGCAGATTCTTGAGGAGCACCGTCAGGCATTGCAAACTTGGGTTAAGGAAACGGGGGATCAAGGGCAAGCGACGGAGTCTGACGCAGGGCTTCTAGCCGCGCTCAAGCGATGGGGCGGGAGCTGTGTGAATCCGGAATATGACCGTGTCCGGCATCGGCTTGAAACGGATTCGAGCGGTCAGAAATAAGATCTAAGCGAGTCCGGAGTAGATCCGGTGGGTGTCATCATTGTCATCCAGTTTGCGCAAGAAGCTTGTGACCGGTTCGCGATCTTCCTCGGGAACGGATACAGGATTTTGGACCTCGTAGGTAAGCTCTGAGGTGGAGACTTTCCAGCCCGTTTCTTTTAATGCTTTGTTGACCTCGTTGAGCGAAGCGATAGCACAGAGGAAGCGTCCCCCGAGTCCGCCCTCTGGAATGTCGTCCGCTTCCATGGACTCGACTTCGTCGGCACCGGCCTCAATCGCAACTTCCTCGAGATCTTGACCGCCGTTTTCGTGCGTGGCTTCGATGACTCCCAGATGATTGAACATCCAGGTGACACTTCCTTCAGAACCAAACTGCCCTGCGCTCTTGTTGAATATCGATTTGATCTCTGGAATCGTTCGATTCGGGTTGTCTGTGAGGCATTCGATAATCACGGGCACTTTGCTCGGGGCGAATCCCTCAAAGGTGATTGTCGTATACTGAATATTCTCACCGGTTAGGCCAGCGCCTTTCTTGACCGCACGTTCAATGGTATCTTTTGGAACGGAATTCTTGCGGGCAGCTTCCATTCCGGCTGCGAGCCGGGCGTTGAGCTCTGGATCCGGTCCGCCTAATTTGGCGGCGACGTGGATTTCTTTGACCAGCTTGTTGACGAGTTGCCCCTTCTTGTGAGCATTGATTTCTCGCCATTTTTGTTTCCATTGAGCGCCCATGTCTCTGGGATGATAGGAGTGGGAGAGCAACAGTCAAACTGGAATGATTCCAGGAGGTGAGAAACTGTCAGGAGTTTTTGCTTCTTTCGATCGCTGTTCACAGCTTCTCGTGCGAGTCCGAGAAGGGATCCGAAAAAAAACGAGGCCGTTCCAAGAATGGAACGGCCTCGTGTGAAAGTGAACTTAGCGAGGGCGGCTTACACCGTTACCCATTGCTTTGTTTCCGCGGATTCTTCGACGGCTTCGAGCACTCGCTGATTCTTCATTCCATCTTGGAAGGTAGGCTGAACTGCCTTCCCCGCAACGACGGCATTGACGAAGTCGGCCAAGGTGTGAACGAAGGTGTGCTCGTAACCGATAATATGTCCTGGAGGCCACCACTGACCGACGTATGGATGAGCGCCGCCGGGCTGGGTGACGAGAATATCTGCGAATCCTTGGCGATCTTCAGGCTGATTGTTATCGAAATACTTCAGGCGATTCATGTCTTCGAAATCGAAGTAAAGGGACCCCTTGCTTCCGTTGATTTCAATGACGATGTTGTTCTTTCGTCCCAGAGCAAAGCGTGTGGCTTCAAGATTGGCCAGCGCGCCGTTCTCAAATCGGCCAATAAACATCGCTGCGTCATCGACCGTGACTTCACCCATTTCAGCGCCACCAGCACCGCCTAGGCCTGAGCCTTTGCCGTCAGAGTTTTCTAGAGGACGCTGCTTAATGAAGGTATTCATCAGTCCGCAAATCTCGGTGAATTCGCCGACGAGATAACGTCCTAGATCGATGATGTGAGCATTGATATCTCCGTGGGCCCCACTACCGCTGATTCCTTTCTTCAGGCGCCATACGAGAGGGAAATTGGGATCAACGATCCAGTCTTGGGCGTAGCGAGCTCGATAGTGGAAAATATCTCCGAGCGTTCCTTCATCGATCATTTTCTTGGCATGAGCGATGGCTGGGATTCGTCGGTAATTATGGCAGACCATGTGAACAATCTTGTTCTTCTCAACGGCATCCACCATTTCCTTGCATTGTTCAACCGTGAGCCCTAGGGGTTTTTCACAGAGAACGTGTTTTCCTGCGTTTGCGGCAGCGATGGCGATCTCGGCATGTGAATCGTTGGGAGTATTGATGTCGACGATGTCGATCTCGGGATCGTTGATGACGTCCTGCCAACTCGTCGAGGCCTTGTTCCAGCCCAATTCCTTAGCCGCGGCGGCAACGCCTTCAGGATTGCGACCGCAGATCGTGTCCATTTCGATTTCAGCATCGAGTGGGAAGAAATGGGGTGCTTGGCGCCAGCCATTGGAGTGGGCTTTGCCCATGAACCGATAGCCGATCATGCCCACTTTGAGTGTTTTTGGCATAGTTCTCGTCAAAAAATTGGTAAATTATTGATTCAGTGTTCGGCCTCCTTATAGTGACTCGCTTGGCTCAAGTCAACGAGTGACTTGCCTCGTGGGATGTCGCCGTGCGTCCCGATTTGAAGGGCAGCTCGCTGGTGGTTTTTGGTGAGATTCTGAGAGATATGGTGAATGATTATTGTGTAGAGGTGCTAAAGTCTAAGCTACATCGGGCTGAAGTGACTGGCGCTAATGTGAACTACGAGGGAAGCCTCTCGATTTCACAGGATCTCATGGATTTAGTGGGAATCGTTCCGTTTGAGAAGATTCTCTGCGGTAATCAAGCGACTGGGGACCGATTCGAGACTTACGCGATTCGTGGACCCAAGGGAACGGGTGAGATTGTCCTGAATGGTGCGGCGGCTCGATTGGGGGAGGTGGGCGACCTATTGACTATTATGACCTTTGCTCAGGTAACCATGACTCAGGCTCAGAATTGGGCGCCTCGGGTAGCTGTTCTATCGGAGCGGAACCACCAGGTGGAAAACCGGGTCCCGGTTGCCACGTCTCCAATGGAACGTAGTTCCGTGTCTGTGGGGCACTAGCATGATGGAATTGAGCGTTGAAGAGATTGCTGCCCAGTTGGGAGGAAGCTTGGAGGGGGATCCAGAGATTCTCATTCGGGGAGTCGCTGATGCGAAAGAGGCTTCTGAAGGGGAGGTGACCTTTGCAGAGGAAGAACGATTCTTTGAGGTCGCTTTGGCCGGTGGGGCTTCCGCAATTCTCGTCCATTCAAAGCACACAAGCCCTGCTCCAGGGAAAGCAATTATCCGTTTGGACAATGTTCGTGCAGGCTTTGCTCAGCTTCTAGAAATTTTCCATCCTGAGGAGGCTGTTCCCGCTGGAATCCACGGGAGTGCTCAGGTCGATGAATCCGCGCAGGTGGATGCATCGGCTTCGATCGGTCCGGGATGTGTGATCGGTCGGAATGTGATCATTGGGCCCCGGGTAGTCTTGTGCGGCGGGAATCATGTCGCTGCTCAGTGTTCCATCGGAGAGGATACAAAGCTCTTTCCAAACGCTGTTCTCTACGACCGAAGTCGTGTCGGAAAGCGAGTGAGGATTCATGCCGGGACAGTCGTCGGATCGGACGGTTACGGCTACGTGTTCGATGGGGGACGCCATCGGAAGATTGCTCAGATTGGAGGGGTCGTGCTGGAGGACGATGTCGAGTTAGGGGCGAACGTGAGCATTGACCGAGGCGCGTTGGGGGATACTCGAATCGGGGAAGGTACGAAAATCGATAACCTGGTTCAGATTGCCCACAACGTCGTGATCGGAAAGCACTGTATCATTATTTCCCAGACGGGCATTGCTGGTAGCACCAAAATCGGTGATTACACTATCATCGCTGGTCAAGTTGGAATAGCCGGCCATCTGACGATCGGGAACCAAGTGACCATTGCTGCCCAATCAGGGGTGATGAGAGATATTCCCGATGGTCAAAAAGTCTTCGGTTCTCCCGCCCAGGGAGATCGAGAGTTCAAGCGCCAACTCATTGGGCTTCAACAATTGCCTGACTTAATCAAACGATTCCGAAAACTAGAGAAAGAGCGTCTCAGCTAAAAAGAGGATGCGCTGCTGAGTGCGTGTCTCCCCCTTTGGGTTTGAGATGCGCGGCGAGGGCTTCGAGGGCCTTCGCTCGGTGTGAAATTTTGTTTTTTACTGCGGCGCCAAGTTGCCCGAACGATTGCTGCTGCCCATTTGGGAAGAAAAGCGGATCGTAGCCGAAGCCTTCTCTCCCGTATCGTTCGGTCGCGATGCGACCCTCACATTGTCCGGTGAAGAATTCAGTTTGGCTGGATTCGTCGAAGGGATTCTTCAATAGGGCGAGGACACACCAGAATCGAGCCGTACGGTGTTCCGTCGTGACATCGAGTAGGAGCGAGAGGAGTTTTGCATTGTTCGCTTGATCATTGGCATTGCCGCTATCGTGGGACTCTGCGGCGAACCGTGCGGAATGCACCCCTGGGGCTCCGTCGAGAGCGTCGACGGCGAGGCCTGAGTCGTCCGCGAGGAGTTGGACATCCTCGAAGCGATCAATGGGAAAGCGCAGGGGCGGTTTCGTTCTCATCCATGCACCCAGTTGGGTGACCTTCTTTTCTGCGTTGGCTTCAAAAGTATCCCCGTCCTCAATCAGCTCAGGACAGTCGCCCAAGACTCGCATGGGAACGCAAGTGATGGACGGAGGCAGAATGGCCCCAATTTCGTCTACTTTGTGTTGATTGCCGGTGGCGACAATGAGTAAGGATGCCATTTTGTAGTCTATTTGATCTTTCGGAGGGTTTCGAAGTGTTCTTCGGCGACCATGTAGCCTACGCATTTCTTGGCGCCACACTGGCAAGGTCTGTCAAGATAGTCATCAATGTCGTGACCGTAGTTGTAGGCGAGCTCTTCCCCTTTTTTGATTCGCTTGGTTGCGTAGATCCAAACGCGGTCTTTCTTTACGTCAGACTCACAGTTGGGTTTGCAGCTGTGGTTGATGAAACGGGCGGGGTTCCAATCAACACTCCCATCGAGATCGAAGTCGTCGTTGACTGTGAATACATAACAGTTCTGGTCTTCAAGGGCTTGCTCGGCTGCTTCCTTCGTTAGTTTTTCTCCAACGTACTCGATGATCCGTTTCCCTTTCTTGATTTCCTTTCGGGCAAACCCTCCCCATCCGTGAATGGGTGATTTCTTGAAGATTACCAGCGGGTGATCGTTTTCAAATTTTTTCTTCTTTGGCATTGTCAGTGACTAAGGTGAGAGGATGCAAGCGGGGCTAGTTCGCTGGCTGTTTGTGAAATGCGCCGTCTTTCATGATCGCGATGAGATTGTCGGAGTTTGTTAAGAGGCTTGGGTTTTCAAGTGGGTTTCCTTTGACGAGTAGGAGGTCAGCAAGAAATCGAGGGACGACTTGACCCAAATCATCCGGAAGATCCATGGCGGCTCCTCCATGTTTGGTCATTGATTGCAGCGCCTCCATAGGAGTGAACCCGGCATGCTGAATGAGATGGGCAATGTCCATGGCGTTTTGGCCATGGGGTGTAAGGGCAAATCCGTAGTCGCCACCGCCAAGGATTCGAATCCCACGCCGTTTGAGTTCTTGGAGTCCTTTTACCGCTCCGGCGAGTTCGTCCTTCAAGCCCATTGACGCCACTTGTTCTGGGGTGAACATCGCTGCGCCATCATAGATTGCGGTGACGGTGAATCCGATGTTAGGACTGATAAAAAGCCAGTCTTTGTTGGCCTCCAGCATATCCATCGCCTCTTCATCAGCGAAATTGGCGTGATAAATAAGTTTGACTCCATTCCGGACGCATCGTTTGACGGACTCGGCGCTGCGGGCATGGGCACTCATTCGTTTGCCGTGCGCCTTGACGACTTCGGCCGCCGCCGCGACTTCGGCTTCGCTCATGAGGGTTGTTTCCGAACCTGCATGAGGTACGAAGCTATCGCCGGAAACTACGAGCTTAATAATATCCACTCCTTCTCGAATCATCTCTCGGCAGACCCTTCGGTAGTCTTCCGGACCGTCGACCATGAGGGCCATCGATTCGATATATGGTTGGTGAAGGGTGCGCATATCGCCCAGACCACCGGTCACGGTCATCCAGGGCGTTGCCGCCAGTAGGCGAGGGCCAGGGATCTTGCCTGCGTTGATCGCATTTCGAATGACGAGATCGAGACGAGGTTTGGCGGAAGCGGCGCTGATACAGCTCGTGATGCCGAAGTCGAGATAGCGTTTCGCATTGTGCATGGTGAGGAGCGTATGTTCCTCTGGGGGAAGGGCTCCAAGCGCGGCTAAGTCGTCGGTGTTATCGATACTTAGATGGGCATGCGACTCGATCAGTCCAGGGAGCAGGAAGTGCTTCGACTGGCCATCGATAATTGTGACCTCAGGCGACTGAGTCTCTGGGACCCCAGCAGTGACTGATTTAATCCGATTACCTTCGATCAGAACGTTGCCGAGGAACGGGCTGCTTCCCGTCGCATCGATCACGTGGACGTTTTGAAAGTAACTTGTCGCCATACTAAAGTCTGGTATTCGCTTACTGAGGCAGCGCCTCTAAATCCGTTTTTAACTTTGCCGCCGCTTGACCAAGGAGAAGCGTATCGACGCCAGCGACGATCAATCGGTACCCTTGCCGCACGTAAGGTGCGACCGCATCAGGTCTTAACCCAAAAATTCCTAGAGGAATACCGGCTTGATGACAGGTTTCGGTCACGCGAGCGATCGCGTCTACCACCGCCGGGGCATCAAGTTCTCCCATCTTTCCCAGACTTGCGGAAAGATCATAGGGTCCGATAAGCACCGCATCGATGCCTTCAACCTGAACGGTTTTCTCGATGTTTTCTACTGCGTCTCGATGTTCGGCTTGCACGACGACGACGGTTTCTGCCTTAGCCCGTTCGAGATAGCTAGCAAACTGCATGCCATAGCCTTGGGCACGGCCGACCCCGACTCCACGAGCGCCTTCGGGCGAGTAGCGAGCGAATTGAACGACGGCTGCGGCCTGTTCCGGCGTATTGACCTGCGGGGCGATGATTCCTGTCGCGCCAAAGTCCAGAGCTTGCTTGATGGGGACTTCCTCTGGCGCGCTAGTGCGCACAAGCGTCGGAGTCTTGTCTCCGATCGCGCTCAGCACCGAGAGTAGGGAGTCGTTGGAAAACGGCCCGTGTTCTCCATCGATAAACAGCCAGTCGAAACCAATCGAAGCCAGAATCTCCGCACTTGGAATACAGGGAAGCGTGGCCATGGTTCCAAGGAGTGTTTCGCCGTTCTTCAGTCGTGTTCGCAAAGAGGGTGCCATGTCGGTTCTGCATCTGACGGGATTTTGACAAGATTGCAAGAATCAATCTTTGAATAGAGGGGGGGAGCGACGTGGCCTTGAAGCAGGTTTTCTGCGCTGTGATCCCTTTCTCGATCGATGGAATTCCAGAATTGACTACGCGAATACATCGTGAAGGCCGAGCCGTTGCTTTGATTTGTATTCAGTGTTGAGAGAAGCGATGGCGCTTCGGTAGCGCTACTTAGTGAGACTTTCGGACTGCGATACGAAATGAACGTGCAGTCATCCGGAGCTTCCTGAAGGCAGGTTGAGGAGCGGATGTAGTTTCCAACCAAGCGGGGAGTATCTGGGGCGCTTTCTTGGCGAGGGAGGCTGCCAATCGTTCTCGTATGAATTTAGTGGCTAAGGATTGAGCGAAGGGATGTCATGGCGCGTCAATGGTTGCCCCGCAATTCCAGCACTTGAGAACGTCCTTTGTCTGCATTAAGAAACAACCGGTCAGCACTGGGACAAGTGCCAGCAAGATGATCGGGAGCGAGTTCAACGCAAGACCTAGCCTTTCATTCACGCCGTCAATGCTTTCTGAAGATGCGGGGAAAAAACTGCTAAACAACCCAATTCCAACGATCCAGACAATCACGAGCGCGCTTGGCAATGCAAGAAAGAGCCCAACGTATCCGATTGCGTCGCCATATGCCTGGACCTTTGTGTGATTGAGACGACCCGTTTCGCAGGCCTTGCAGGTGATCCCAATCGCATTTGAGCTCGGTATCGCATAGGGGATTTTTTCAGAGCTCATTGAATCTGTTTATGCTGGTGCCGTCCGAGTTAGAAATGTTTGTGGCTGTTCCGAATGAGGCGGCATCCAAGTGCTGGCGGGCGACCTTAGCAATCTTCGGTTCATTCTCGAACTCCTTTATTCTACCGCTCGAGCCGGCACGCGGTAGCAAGCCGCTTCGAGATCATTGCGAACCAAGAGATATTCACCTGCGAGCGTTGGGATATTCCATGTTTTTCCCTGGATGCCAGGAAAGCGAGCAAGCTCATTGAAGCCGTCGGGGGTGGCTTCAACGAATGCGATGTCGCCATCTTCAGCTTGGATGATCAGGGTTCCGTTGACTAAAAGGTTTTGGCCGTAGCCATATTTGCCGTCTTTCCAGAGACGTTTCCCGTTGCTCAGGTCGATGCAGGCAAGTCTGCCTTCGTCGAGGCCATAGGCGTAATTTCCTTGGACACAGGCTGAACTAAATTTGGTTTTCATCCGATTCCTGACATGCCAGACGAGGTCTGTTGAAAAGGAACCGTCCTCTGCCTTCTCGACATCGAAGAGCATGGCTCCCACACCGTAGCTTGCCGTCACCAGAACTTTGCGACCGTCGATGATCGAAGGCTGGCCGACCTTGGCGCTGTTCGGGACCGAGCCTTTAGGAATGTCAAAGGACCAGGCCAGGGTTCCGTTTGCCGGTGAAAGGCCAACGACGCTACCTTCATTGACCGCGACAACTTGACGTTCTCCATGGATCGTAGCGACGACCGGCGAAGAATAGCTCGAAGTTTCATTGCCCCAGTTCCAAACGGAGTCCCCGTAGTCGGCGCTCAATGCTTGGATGGTGGCTCCTCCGGATGTGCCTCCGGTCACAATGATCAGGCCTTGTTCCTCGAGGTAGAGTGGCGATGCTGCTTTGCCCCAGGTGAGGTTGGATCCTCCTTGGGCCAAGGCATCGTGGGTCCACTGGTGAGTGCCGTCGGAAATATTCAATGCGTCGAGAACTCCTGTCGCGCCAAGGGCGTAGACCGTCTCCCCCACGATGATTGGCGTTGCTCGCGGACCATCACCTCCCATTCCCTCACTGAAACGGCGCTGCTTCGCATAGTGCCATTTCAGAGTCCCGGTTTCTAAGTCGTAGGCACTGACCCATTCTTCGTCGCCTCGTTGTTCTTGGGTGATCGCGATCCGGCCTTTGACCGCATAGCCTCCCCAACCAAGTCCGATGGCTTGCTTCCACACTTCCTTTAGCGGTTGGTCGAGAGCGTCTGTTTGGATGCTGAGACCTTTGATGACCCCGTTTCGGTTGGGACCGTAGAATTCTGTCGAATCGACTGCGAGGTAACTGAGCGCCTCTTCTTCTGTAGTTGCATCGGTTCCTTCGGTTTGTTCTTTCTGAGCAGCAAGCAGTGTTCTCGATTGCTCGTCAACGGTGGGGGACCACTTCCAGACCAAACGCGGAATGCCAGTGCCGCTTGAAGACCCTTCGTTACGGAGTGTCAAGGCCAGAAAGGCCACCGTTGCTATTCCCGAAAAAAAACTGAACCAGCGGTAGCGGGGACGCAAGCCGGCGAGAAATGTCACCCAAAGCCAAAGAAGCAGTGTGACGAGAAGACCGGCAAGTAAGAGTAGGAATGGTCCCAGCGTCGTTTCTGTTTGTCGGGTCCAAAGAAAAAGAGCCGCGTAGGCAATTAAGAGAAGCCCCGGAATCCAAAGTCGGCCCTTACGTGGTTGTTTTTTTTCCATGGTAATTAGTTCCGTCGGTCGTTTGCTGCATCCAGTCGCACTCTTTGCTATTGCCCGATCCGAAGACCTTGTCAAAAACCGCAAGGCCAGGGCTGATCGTTGAAGCGAGCTGTCTCAGGCATGGGGATCGATTCTCTAAGTGGTCTGACTAGATCCTCGCAAGACGGGTGTCTGCATCGCCGAAGTAGTCCCGTTCAACGCCCATCTTGTCCATAATAGAAAGATAGAGGCTACAAAGCTTTCTATTTTCGTCTCCCTTGTCCAAATAGTCGAGCACTCGGCCGGTTTCGATGCTTCCTCCCAAAGATCCTAACTGAAGCAATGGAAGCTTGGTACTGTCATGCTTACTGCCGGCCCACATGTTGGAGAGGAAGAGGAGGCACGAATTGTCGAGCACGGATCCGTCTCCCTCTGGCATTTGGTCAAGCTTATTGGCGAGATAGGCAACTTGACTGCAATAGTAGCGAGTGATCTGTTCGTAGGAATCACTTAGGTCCCGATGGGAAGCCGAGTGATGGGAGTGGCGGACGTTCAAAAACGGATAGAACAATCCTGAGATATCACGACAGAGGAGCAGCGTAGCTAGTCGAGTTTTGTCAGTTTGGAATGCCAGAGCCACAATATCACACATCAAACGCATGTGATCTCGGATATCCTCGGGCAGGCCATTCTCAGGGCGTTCCATGGCAATGAGTGGCTTCTGTTGTTTGAGCGCACTGGATTCCGCTTTCGATTTGTTATCCCGAAGCCGTTCAATTTGCTTTTCGATCTCTCGAACACTGGTCAGGTACTCTTCTAGCTTGGCTTTGTCCGTGGCACTAACTTTTTTGGACAAGGCGTTGGCTTGGGTTCGAACGCGATCAAGGATGCTCTGGTTCCGAAGGTTACCTCGATTCTCGAAAAGGCTATCGAAGGCAAGTGATGGATAGACTTCCAGGGGAACAGGGGAGGTGGTGCTTTGCCAAGAGATATGGGAGCTGTAAGCCATCGAAAAATTGGTTTCGTGATAGCCAGTCGTTGGTTGTTCGCAGCCTAAGACCAGGCTGGGCTGCATGGTTAAATAGCCAAGGTGATTTGCCAGCATTTGGTCGACGCTAATCCCTCCTTTGAGAACCGCGCCTTTTTGGAGATCAGCTCCAGAGAGAATGTTTCCCGTCTGTCCAGGATGAATGCCAACACCGACCGCGGAACGATTGAACAAGCCGGTGATGAAATTCATTTTGTGCTTCAGGGAGTCCAGTGGCTGGAGGCTCTTGCCGAGATCCATCTCGGAGCCCTTGCCTTTGGCCCACCAGTGATCTCCATTGACGCCGCAGGCCATGAAGAGTGTCGCAAATCGCTTGGGGAATTCGCTCTCCACGCCACTGCTGTCCATTTGTTTCCCCCAGACGGGTAGCGATTCGAGCCATGGCAGGGACATGGCAACGCCCGTTCCGCGGAGGAAGGTGCGTCGCGAGAGGCGATACTGATAGGCGGCGGCCGTGTTTTCTTGGAGATCGCGAATCATAGCTCAGTGGGATGGGGTGAATTCGATTGTTCGCTTATTAAGGAATTGCGGGCTCGTCACGATGCTCTCAATGAGAACGCTGACACGATAATCTGAATCAGCGAGTTTGGCGAGCATTCGTTCGATGAGGGGTTCATCAGACATCATCAGGGTACGTCCGAGAGCGAAGGCAAGGAGTTTGCGACAGAGGTTGGCGTGAAAATCCTGTTCTCGTTCCGCTTGAATGTAGGATTTGAGTCCCGCGATACCGGTTCCAGTCTCACCGTTCGGAAAGGTCGCCTGAGTCGAGATCAAGCGGTTTCCTAGATCTTTCGACCGGCGTTCGCCGATCGGACCAAAATTCTCAAAGACGAGGCCCAGTGCGTCAAATCGGTCGTGACAGCTTGCACAGTTTGGGTGCTCGCGGTGGCGTGCTAGGACTTCAGGGAGCGTGAGTTCGCCGAGAGCTGATTCGTCTGATGGGATTTCAGGAACATCTGGCGGTGGTGGCGGGATAGCCTCTCCAAGAACGCGTCGCGCCACCCAGTAGCCGCGCTTGACCGGACTCGTTCTCAGGCCGGGAGCGTTCATGGTCAAGAAAGCTGCCATGGGTAATATCCCGCCGCGATCAAACCGATCCACCTGTTCGAAGCGTCGCCACTCATCGGTATCGAATTCTGATGTCGGAAATCCATAGTGTTTCGCAAGGGTTGGGTTCGCGAAGGTATAGGTGCCGTAAAGCAGCAATGTGATCGGGAGATCCTCTTGCAGTGTATGGGTCAGATAGTGAATGGGTTCATCAAACATGGCCTGCCTCAACTCATTGTCGAATTCGGGAAAGACTCCCCGATCGACGGCGTTGTGTCCTTCGAACCGTCGGAAATCGAGCCAATTGGCTCCGAACTCAGTCGCGAGTCCTTGAATTCTGGGGTCCGCGATCAGTCGTCGAACTTGCGATTTGAGAGTGCTCGGTTTCCGAAGTTTGCCGGCCAAGGCTAGGTTGACGAGCTCCCGATCAGGAAGGCTAGACCACAGAAAATAGCTGAGCCGACTGGCCAGTGAGAGATTCGTTAGAGGGCTGGTTTTTCTCGATGGAGTGGGAAGGCCTTCATTGACTCGATAAAAGAAGTGGGGAGAAACAAGGACGCTGGCCACGGTCTCTCGAATCGCTTCCGGGTGGCTGAGCTGATCTCTAAATCGGAGTGTTTGATAAAAAGTCAATAGGTCATTCTGTTCGTGTTCCTCCAGAGGTCTTCGGTAGGCACGGCTTGCGAACTCCAAGAGGTCTTGCAGGTGGTATCGCTCGGCCAGTGTTTCCTGTTGTTCAAGCCAGCGAATTCTCTCGTTCATGCGCTCAAAGTATTCCTCGATCGCAGTGAGTGCCGTCGCCTTGGCCCCTTTGCGCTCTGCTTTATTGAGGTAGACTTGGGCGAGGCGGCGAATCTTCGTTTCGTCGGTCGCATCGTCGTATTCTGCTCGAGCAAAGTCGAACTCGGGATCGGTCATGTAGCGCGAATCCGTGCGTTCGAACCAGAGAAATCCGATGTACTGCCGCCTCGGGGCTTTGGTGATAAAATCTAATTCATCCCATAATTGGTCGATCTCGCGTTTTTCCTTGTCGTTGAGGATTAGGTCGTAGAGAGGAGCGTCATCGCGGTAGAATCCCATCATACTGTGGAAACCGGCGCTTAGCAGTCGTCCCTTCTCTTGTTGGTCCCTTGATTTGCCAACATAATCTCGTCCTCGTTCAGATATGAAGAAGGCGTCGGGGAAAATACTAGCAAATCGAGCGAAGGCTCGATGAATGTCGGGGTGTAGGCTTGGAGCTTCGGGCAGGATGAGATCGGGGTGTGGGACTTGAAATGGTTCTGGTGACTTGCGTTTTTGTTTCGTTTCTGCGGCTGCTTTTTCGAGGGCTTCTTGGGAGGATTGGGCGCGTTGTTTCAGCTGCGATTGAGTCATCAATGTGTCCCGGTCGTAGCGCCGTCGATTCGCCTCGTATTGCCGATTTTTCCAAAGCACATACGTTTGTGACCCCCGATGAACTGATCCCCCTTCGAGATTTGCAACTTGGGGCTCGATAGCCTTGCGAATGGTTCGAATGTACTCACTGATTCTTCTACAAAGGTTCTTGGCGCTTTTATTGGGAGTGGATGGAGTGAGGGTGTTCCAGAGGGACTTGATTTCTCCTAAGGGCCCAAACGGTTCGGGTTCTTCTTGAAGCAGCTCTGTTATCAATTGCAAATACGAGGCGCTGATTCCTTCCCGCTTGGCAATCATGCTAAGGCTAGGCCCAGTAGGGTGTTTCGTTTGTTGCCAGGCGGCGTAGAAATAATCGGCAAGGTCGATCGGCTGTCGCTGGTAGAAGTCGATAATTCGTAGGACGGCGTATTTGTCCCTATCAGTTTCTGTGACGCTTGGATGAGGGCTCCAGTTCAAACCGCTTGGGGTGAGAATGAGATGCTCGGTGATTTTGCGTGCTGCCTGGAGATATTTGTTCAGCAGGCCTGGGCTGAGATTGAGAGACTCTCCGGAATTGTCGAAGCCAGCTTGGTTCGCAGCGTCAATGGGGAAATCCTTTGTGGGGCGAATATCCACCCCCGTCAAATCGCGGATCGAATAATTGTACTCCGCGTTGCTCAATCGGCGGGCGAGGACGATTCCGGGATCGCCATCGTTCCTCAGGGCCTCAAAGCGTTGAACCTTTTGATACCAGTTCATAATCGAAGTGACGGCCGCTCGTGATGGGAGCAGGGTGGCATCCTCGGGAGGCATTTCATTGTGCTCGAGTTTGTCGATGACGTGCACCCAATACTGATGTCCCTCGATGACCTGGCTCAGGGTCTGGAAGGGGCTGAGGCTGAACTTTGCCTTTGGTTTCGTCTCTCCATGACAGTCAATGCAGTAAGTTTCAAGGAACGGCTTGACCTGCTGCCGAAACTCGGTTTCGAGTGTGTGGCGAGTCGAAATCTCACCACAACGGGCCACCAAGATCGCCCCGAGGCCTACCATTGCAGAGAAAAGGCGCGACCAGCTGTGACGACATTGTTGCGAAGAGCTGAGAGGTTTTTTTGGCATTGATGAGTGGAGGGATGTTAATCGGAGCCGGGCGATTGGGGGAAGCCGAAAACAAGGGGCACTCAGGAGCGTGGCTTGTCCGTTGGAACGAGGCGCTTTCTCGGTGGCGGTGATTTGTCAAATTCCCTACGATTGGTTGGACGGGATGATGCGTTCCTTGCGGAGGCGATCGAAGAGATCTCGAAATGAATTTCGCGTTTCTTGATAAGCTGTGAATCCTAGGCGTCGGGATTTTGAAACATCGGTGAAGGCCTCGATCTGTCTTCCGAGGTCCGCATCGGAGTGCCACCAGGAGGCGAGTCTTTCGATGGGAAGGGCTTGTAGCCCATGTTTTTCAACAATCCGGTCCCAGATGGGCCCTGCGTCCTTCATCTGTTCGACTAAGGGGGAGGGCTTGCCCGGGTAAGGTGCGGGTTCAAGCCCCAGATTTTCGGCGATGATCGGCCACATTCGTCTCCATCGAAAGATATCACCATTGACGACATTGAAGGCTTGATTTGCGGCGGCGGGAGTGAGCGCTGCCCACTCAAGTTGGTGTGCCAGAATCCGAGAGTCCGTGACGTCGGTTGCGGCATTGTATTGTTCTACGGAGCCAGGGAAAACAAAGGGGCGACCAGTTTCTCGGCAAATCGCGGCATAGACCGCGAGCGTGAGGCCCATGTTCATGGCATTGCCGATGGCCCAGCCAATGACCGTGTGAGGGCGATGAACGTTCCAGGTGAAACCAAGCCGCTCTGCTTCGGTGAAGAGGATATCCTCTTGGGTATAGTAGAAATTCTCGTAGGGAACGCGGGCCTGATCTTCCCGAAATGGCGTGTCTGGTTTAGTCAAAGCATAGGCTTCAAATGGGCCAAGATAGTGTTTGAGTCCGGTAACGAGGGATACGTGTTGAAGTTGCGGGCTTTGATCGAGTGCATGGAGAAGGTTCTCGAGCATGGCTCCGTTCACGAGGCAGTTCTCTGATTCGGTCGCTTGCCGGGACCACGAGGTGAAAAAAACGTGCGTAGGATGAACGTCCTTGAGTGCCCTTCGTACCGCAGCTGCATCGGTAAGATCAGCGGCGATTGGGGTGGCGTTAGGAAGATCGATTTTTGGCCGTCTCGCCAAGCCAGAAACTGTCCACCCATTGGATGCTAGTCGAGAGGCGAGGGTGTGGCCCTGGATGCCTGTGATTCCAACGATTAGTGCGTGTCTTTCCTCGGGACCCGTTTCGCCGGCTTTGATTGTACTCCGCTTTCCGTTGGCATTCATTCTTCAAGCCTATCCGAATGCTGGTGTCTTCTCAATCTTGTCTCTATTTTGGCGAATTTCGTTCCGCTTCCCATTGAGACGCGATTGATTTAGAGCGTTTAAGAAAAGACAGCGAAAAGAGCATTCTGGGTTGCAAGTGTTTGGGTGTTGCCGTACAGTCAAACACGGATTAAGACTGCTGCAGTCGAGCCCATGGAGATACTGAAGATGAAATTGAACCCGATATTTTACTGGCAAGGAAAGCGAGGTGTCGCGCTTCGCGTCCTTCGCTTTTTCACGGCGCTCCCATTCTTAGTCGGGGCTGAGCTTCTGACGTCACAGGCGTTGGCAGAGGGAATTGAGATTGTGAGCGATGGGAGTGGGGCGCTTTTCTTGGATCTTCAGACTTCTGAAGGCGAGAGTTACCGCCTGGAACGATCTGAAGACTTGGAGTCTTGGTTTCTTGTTGAGGCCTTCGTCGCGGAGAGCGGGACTACTCGGTTCGATCTCGCGAGCGAAACTGAGCCGGCGCAGGGGTTTTTCCGGGTTTCCCAGCCCCTTGATCCGCTCCAGTTGGCACTCGATGAGAACCGCTCTAAATGGGAAGCGATCGGTTGGAAGGACTATCAACTTCGAATCGATGTGTCTGAATTTATTCCCCAGGACGTGAGTCAGGGGATCGTCACCGTCGAGGCGGGACAAGTGGTTGACGTTGAACTTCCGCTCTCTACTGGGGAGTTTCCGGGGTTCCGATTTAACTATCCACACTCTGTTAATGGGTTGTTTGACCGTTTGCAGCAGGCGCTGGATCGGGATCCGGTGAGTGTGCGCATTGCCTATCACGCTGAGTTCGGTTATCCGACCGAGGCGTTCATTGATTTTGACGAACGAATTGCCGATGAGGAAGCTGGTTTTCGAGTGGCCCTACTGGGGGCGACCAGGATTCAGAATCGACTTTCCTTCGAGCTACCAAACGATCCCTACACCATTCTCAGCGCGAGGGTTATAGGTGATTCGCTGGAGCTTGATCTTGAATATGGAGGCGGTTGTGCGGCCCATCATTTTTCGATCTTAGACCTCATGCCGGGGGTGTTTGCTGAATCGGAACCGCCACGTCCGGTGTTGGGGTTGCGTCACGATAACAATGACGACCGTTGCAAGGCACTCGTCCGAGAGACCCGTCGGTTTGACCTCTCTCCACTCCTCGTCTCAGCGGTCAAAGTATACGGCAAACCTATCCCCATGGTCATCGAATTAAGTGCGTCACCAAACTCGCAGGCTGAGTTGGTCAGTGTGCTTTATACTCCGAGCGGATCCGAGGAATTCGTCGTGCGAAGGGCGACCTCTCAGGCCTGGGTTGGGGGCGTTCAAGGGTCGGGGAGTGGGATTGATTATCATTTCAGTC
>CAJXVR010000138.1 GCA_913061285.1 uncultured Verrucomicrobiota bacterium
CGTCGGCAGCGTCAGATGTGTATAAGAGACAGCAGTAGTTAGCCACAAAGTGATCGGCGAAGAAATCTTCCGCTTTCGGATAGCGTTCACTGAACAGTCCCCAGAGTCGTTTTCCGCTGACTTCAGAGCGTTTGCAGTCGAATCCCTCAATCGGCCGCTTCGGATGTTCCGAGCTGGGTTTTTCTACGCCTGAGGAAATCTTCATCCAATCGCGAACGTAGGAAATCTCTCCAAAGGGCACGGCGGTCTGCATCATCCCAAACGGGCCGGGATTCATTCCGAAGAACACGACTTGCTTCCGTCGCTTAGCGAAGCGTCTTAGATACTGTTCATGGGCGCTCCATGCGTATGTCAGCGGGTTGTAAACGTGTGTGATCGGCTCAGGAAAAGTCATGGCGTTGAGCGCCGATGTCAGATCCTGAGCGACTTGAATCATCGCTTTGGCTATGCTGGAACTTGGCATTAGGAGGTGTCGATGTTACTCACTGAGGCGTAATAGGCAAATATGAAGCTCTTGTTGACAAATGATGATGGAATCGATGCCCCGGGAATTGCTGCCCTCGAGGCAGCGGTCGATGGTGAAATCTATGTCGCCGCGCCCCATGAGCAGCGATCAGAGTGTGGGCATCAAGTCACGACCCGGGAGCCGATCGGCATTGAGCGACGTGGCGAGAAAACAGTCGCCGTTAAAGGGACGCCGGCCGACTGTGTTCGTTTGGCTTTGAGAGGAGGGGTGTTTGGAGACGTGCCGTTTGATTGGATCCTTTCAGGGATTAATGAAGGGGGGAATTTGGGCGTTGATATTCACATTTCAGGGACGGTCGCGGCGGCGCGGGAGGCGACAATCTTGGGGAGCCGGGCGATGGCCTTTTCTCACTATCGCCGAGCAAGCGTCGAGATTGATTGGCGAAAAGCTTCGGAGCGGGTTGGGCGTGTGTTTGCAGCTCTTCAATCCAGGAAACTTGAATCGAAGAGCTTTTGGAACGTGAATTTGCCTCACGGATCCAAAGCCTCTGAGCCGGGCCACATGTTTTGTGCTCCTTGTCGAAATCCCCTCCCGGTCCGGTTTCAGTTGCCTGATGGAGATTATCACTATTCAGGAGTGTATGCTGATCGAGAGGGTGAACCTCAAAGTGATGTGACTTGGTGTTTCGGGGGGGATATTGCCATTTCTACGATCGCGCTATAAGAACCTGTTTAAGGGTGAAGTGTTTGATTGTTCCCGATTCTGTTGATAGGTAGAGCTTAGATCCCACCTTGGGAATGAGTTCTGAGAGTGCGATCGCCGAATGCTCGATGAATCATCCGTAGCGCCCCTCGATATAGTCGGCAGTTTTCTGGTGGCTAGGATTGAGAAACATGTCTTCGGTTCTCGTGTGTTCGACCAATTCTCCAAGGAGCATGAAGATGCACTCGTCACTCACACGTCGTGCTTGGGCCATATTGTGAGTCACAATGACGATGGTGTATTTGCCGGTAAGTCCATGCATGAGTTCTTCCACTGCTCTGGTTGCTTCGGTATCGAGAGCCGAACAAGGTTCGTCCATCAGGATGACCTCGGGTTTCAGGGGGAGAAGCCTGGCGATACACAGTTTTTGTTGCTGTTCGAGCTGAAGTGTTGTGCCCTTAACGTGAAGCTGATCCTTGAGGTCATCCCAGAGGTACACTTCTCGAAGGGCTTTCTCGACGGCTTCATCGAGTTGGGTCTTTTTCAGATCCTTTCGACGGCTATGAATTCTCAAGCCGAATACGACGTTTTCGTAGACGGATATCGGGAGGGGATTGGGCCGCTGGAAGACCATGCCTACGGATTTACGTAATTGAATGAGCGACACATCATCGTCATAGATGTTCTTTGACAGAATCTTGATTTCTCCTGTCGTCGTGACGTTTCCGAATCGCTCGTTCACTCGATTGAAACAGCGGAGAAGGGTTGTTTTCCCACAACCTGAAGGTCCGATCAGGCCTGTGATTTTACCGTGATTGATGTTTACTGAGACCTTGTTGAGTGCCTGGAAATCTCCGTAGAAGAGACTAAGATCCTTCGTTTCGATACTGTAGTTGGGCTCGTCGCTCATCCGAATACTCCGTTCACGTAGTCTTTGGTTCGTTGATCTTTTGCGGCATCCGAGAAGATCGTCTCTGTATCATCTAATTCAATGAGTTCGCCGTTCCAAACAAAGGCGGTTCGGTCTGCAAGGCGACGTGCTTGTTGGACGAGGTTGGTTACGAGGACGATGGTCATTTTGCTCTTAAGCTCTTTCAACACATCCTCGATTCTCATTGTTGTGACGGGATCAATAGCAATGGAAAACTCATCAAGACAAAGCACGTCCGGTTCATGAGAGAGGGCTCGTGCAATGGTTAGTCGCTGTTGCTGCCCGCCCGAAAGCTTTGTTCCGAGTGTGTCGAGGCGGTCTTTGACTTCGTCCCAGAGAGCTGCTTGCTGGAGGCATTGTTCGATGAGTGGGTCCAGTTTTTTTCGATCGCGAATGCCTGCGGCGCGGGGGGCAAAAGCGACATTGTCGTAGATCGACAGGGGGAGCCCTACTGGCAACGGAGAGACCATTCCAATCTTTCGACGAAGCGAATGAACGTCTTTTGTCTCAAGGATGTTCTTTCCTTCGAAGAGAACCGAGCCGGTGACTCTTGCACTGCTGATATAGTCAATTGTTCGGTTGATTACCTTAAGAAGCGTCGTCTTACCAGACTGAGCGGGGCCGATAATTCCGAGTATTTCATTGTCCCTGACGTCGAGTGAAAGGCCTTTCAATGCGGGCTCTTTCCCGTAGGAAACCTGAAGACCGGAAACCTGAATCTTTGGTTGAGAATTTACCATTTTTTGCGGGATCTGATGTAGACACGAAGTCCGATTGAAATCGCATTGACTGCAAGAACGGTTGAAAGGAGGACGACTGCGGTGCCGTAGGGGAGGGCTTCCGGTACGTTGGGGACCTGCGTCGAAATGGTGAACAGGTGCATTGATAGAGCCATGCATTGATCGAGAAGGCCATAGGCGAAAACGTCCCCCTCAGCGATGGCTTTATAGAATACAGCTCCGGTAAACATGATTGGGGCTGTTTCTCCTGCAGCTCGGGAGACTTCTAGGATGAATCCGGTGAGCATGCCGCTGACGGAGTTGGGGAGGACGATCCCGCGAATCGTCTGCCATTTCGTTGCTCCAACATTCCAACAGGCTTCTCTGAATGACATAGGCACCGCTGAAAGAGATTCTTTAGTGCTAGTAATGATCACTGGCAGGGTCATTACCGCGAGGGTGAGGGCTGCTGCTAGAATAGAACGGCCGATTCCTGCAAAGATCACGAACGCGCCTAATCCGAAGAGCGCGTGAACGATACTAGGTACGCCAGCCAGATTGATGACGGCTAAGTTAACGGTGCGGGTGAGCCAATTGTCCTTCGCGTATTCGTTGAGATAGATTGCAGCCATAACCCCAACTGGTGCGGCAATGCACAGCGACATCAGGACTAAATAGAGGGTTCCGAGGAGAGCTGGCCAGATGCCACCCTGCCGCATGCCGTTTGTCGGTTTCGTGAGCAAGAAATCCATCGAGAGAACAGGGCTTGCCTTGTAGACCATGTAGGTCACGATCATGATCAACGGAATGATAATGAGCACCGTCATCAGCAAGAAGACTGTCTTGGCTGATTTCTCGACTCGTAATTTGTGGCGAATGTAAGGCGTTTCTTGAAACATTATGATTCTCCCTTCTGCACGCGAATGCCTTTAACGATGAGATAGGCGGTTAAATTGATGACGAACGTGATGGTAAAGAGAAATATCCCGATGACAAAGAGGACCTGATAATGGTCTGATCCTACGGGGGCTTCACCGAGTTCCGCTGCGATGGTTGCCGTTAGCGTGCGAACTGAATCCAGAGGACTTCCCGGAATCTGCACAGCATGTCCCGTCGCGAGTAGCACTGCCATGGTTTCTCCCACGGCTCTGCCGACGCCGAGAAGCACTGCTGCGAGTAAGCCGTTCTTAGCTGCTGGCATCAAGACTCGATAGACCATCTGCCATTTGGTGATGCCAAGCGCAATGGCGGCTTCTCGATAGGAATCGGGTACGGCTTTAAGGGAATCCTCGCCAATAGAAACTATGATGGGAATGGCCATCAGCGACAGAATGATGCCTCCATTCAAGGCCGTAAGCCCAATGGGAACATTGAAGATATCAATGATCAAGGGGTTCATCACCATAAGTCCGATGAAGCCCCAGACCACTGACGGAATAGCTGCAAGGAATTCGATCAAGATCTTAAGGATTTCCTTCAATTTCCCAGTGCAGAACTCAGAGATGAAAATTGCAGCGCCGAGACCAAAGGGCACCGCGATTGTCATGGCGATTACCGTCACGCTCGCGGTGCCAGCAATGATCGCTAGAATTCCGTAGCGCTTGTTACTGACAGATGTAGGATACCATTCAGTGCTAAAGAAGAACTTGATCGGTTCCCATTTGGAGAAGAGAAACCCCGCGCCTTCACGGAAGACGAAGAAGAAAATGCCAAGGACAAAAATGATGGCACTGATTCCACAGATCCGAATGACCGTTTCGATCAGGAACTCGGAGACCGTGGTCCATTGTTTTCGCGTGATCATAGGTACGGAGTTTCTCTGCTAGATCGTAATTATTCTTTTGGAAGTGCTACGTAGCCAGTTTCAGAAACGATTTTCTGACCTGCTTCTGCCAAACACCAGTCGAGAAAGGTTTTAACCGGGCCTTCGGGTTCTCCTAGGGTGTACATGTAGAGAGGACGTGCGATTGGATAGGTTTTATCCAAGGTGTTTTGAACACTTGGCTCATAGGCCGTCGCTCCTTCGGTCTTGGCGACTTTGAGCATCTTGACATCAGGAGTGGCGTACCCCATGCCGGAGTAACCAATAGCGCAAGGGGTGTGCATGATCAGTTCCACGACTTCCTTCGATCCGTGCATGTCTCTGGAGCCGAGTTTGTAGTCTCGTTTCTTGCCGAGAACGGCCTCTCGGAAGTAGGCAAAGGTACCAGAGCTGGACTGGCGGCTGACGCGAATGATCTCGTCACTGTCGCAACCTGGAACTTCGACTCCTAGCTGTGACCATTTGGTGATGGTTCCTCCTTCGCCGTAGATCCCAGCGAGTTGCTCGATTGTGATGGACTCCAGTGGGCTGTCCTTGTGGACATAGACGGCCAAGGCGTCGTAGCCCATGATATACTCCTTGGGATCTTTACCTGTGTTCGTCTTGGCCTTTTGGATTTCCTCTTCTTTCATGGCTCGACTGCAATTGGCAATGTCGGTTGTGCCATTAATCAGTGCTGCGATGCCGGTCCCGGAGCCACCGCCAGAGACTTCGATCGAAGCGCCTGAATCGACGGTTGCGTACACTTCTGCCCAGCGCTGTGCGAGGTTGACCATCGTGTCTGATCCAGAATTTTGGATCACCGGTTTGCCTCCGTTGGCTTCAGCGGATGAATCGGCTTTCCTCCCGCAGCCGGTTGATAGGCCGGCAACGAGACAAGTGGTTGTGATAAGAGTTTGGAACTTATTCATGCGATTTATTTTGTCCTAGTATTGCTTGGGTTAGATCAGTGATTTGCTGGGTAAGGAATGAGAACGCCTTCTCAAACGACTCTTCCTTATCCAAATCGGTTGTGGACCATTCTACTCCGATCGTTTTTGTTGGCCCGCTGGGAAAGACTTTCTTGGCGCCGGGAACGAGCGCCACAATGACGTGGTAGTGTTCGAAGTTTGGGATTTGATCGACTGACTTTGCGATCGCGGTGGAGATACTGCAGTTTTTTGCGGCCATTGCCTTTGCCGTGGTGAGGTTTATCGCTTCGGGTTTGAGCCCAGCGCTGCTGAATACAAAGTTTTCGAGATTCATTCCACTTGCGATTCCTTCGGCCATTTGGCTTAGATTTGAATTATCCTGATCGACGAAGAGAACCCTGAAAACCTCGTTGCTTTGGTGCTTCATGTACTTTCCAGTTGCCAGGTAGAGGGCCTCTTCACAGATATTCTTCGCTTGGTCTGAAACACGTTCAAGCCTGCGCGCCACCGTCATGAGAGGGGTGAGGGCTTCTAGAGGGATTTCGCCTCGCTCACGCATGTCGTAGAGCTGAATGTTGATTCTGTCCCGGATCTCATTGGCGATTTCTTCTTTCTCGATGGTTTTCCACGCAAGCGCTTCATCTTTTTCAACAAAGGCTTTCACCGATTGATTGACCATGGGAATTGAGATGTCCGCTAGGGCTTTGAACTCAGCGAAGTCAATGTTGAGATTGAGGGAGTTGATCACGAGGCTTTGCTTGGCGATGCTTTCAGCATAGTCACCGATCCGTTCCAGGTTTGGATTGATCTTCATAGTGGCATAGACAAGGCGAAGGTGTTCGCCGACCGGTTGCTGCCGGACAAGGTATTCAAGGCAAAGACGATCGATTTCCTGCTCTTTCTCGTCGATTGCCTGGTCTCTAAAGATGACCGAGTAGGCAAGGCGCCCGTCCTGATGGATCATTGCTTGTTGACCATCATTCAGACACTGACTTGCTAACTCTGCCATGGACGTCAGTTTGGCGAGTATTCGATCGGTGGCCTGCTGCAGTTTTGCGTCAAGATGTGTATGATCTGCCATAAGATCTAGCTTCTGAGGTTTGAAGAAATTCGATTGTGATCAAAATAGGCCGTCAACAGATCAAACGTTCCGAAGCGGTCATTTGTTGGTTCGCTCGTCATGGGTTTTGAATGTGGGTCTGCTCAGAATTGCGGGCGGTATTGTGTCGAATGTCGGTGGCTTCACAGAGATAGACGACGACCTCTCCAATGTTTTTCGCGTGATCGGCAATCCTCTCGATTGACTTTGAGATAACCATGAGATTGAGGCACCGAGTAATACTCTTAGGGTCCTTCACCATATGATCGGTTAGCTCGCTATGGAGTTGACGGTTGAGGGCATCGACCGCTTTATCCTGTGGAATCACTGCTCGTGCCGAATCGGCATCTTCATTGACAAATGCCTTAAGTGCCTGATCCATCATTGCCATCGCTTTGCCTACCATTCTGGGGATGTCGACAAACTCTTTTAGCTGCGGCTCATAGCTCAGTTCTCGGGCTCTCCGGGCGATGGTCGTCGCTTCATCGCCAACGCGTTCAAGATCCGTGCAGATCTTCATAGCTACTGTGATCAGTCTAAGGTCTCTCGCGAGGGGGGCTTTGGCTAGAAGTTGAATAGCAAGTTCATCGATCTCAAGCTCGAGTTGATCGATCTCGTGATCGGTTGCCTCGACCTGCTTGGCCAGTTCGTCGTCTCGCTCAACGACTGCTCGCGTTGCCGTTTTGGCAGCAGATTCCGCTCGGCTCGCCATCATCAAGAGGCAGTCTTTCAAGCGGTCTAATTCGTTCAGGAAGTGCTGTGTCATCGTGAATGTGGCTCGTTTCTATCCGAATCGACCGGTGACATAGTCTTCGGTTTGCCGGTTTTTTGGGTTAGTGAAAATGGCCTGGGTATTTCCGTATTCCACTAAGGCCCCTAGATAGAAAAAGGCTGTTTTATCTGAGATTCGCGTTGCCTGCTGCATATTGTGAGTGACGATCACGATTGTGTAGCGTTCCTTAAGCGTCAGGATGAGTTCTTCAATCTTGGCTGTTGCGACTGGATCGAGCGCAGATGCGGGCTCATCCATGAGTAAGATTTCTGGTTGAATCGCGATCGCCCGTGCGATGCAAAGTCGTTGTTGTTGTCCGCCAGACAAAGTTAGAGCATTGGTGTCTAGTCGATCTTTGACCTCATCCCAGAGGGCTGCTGAACGCAAACTAGATTCGACGACTTCATTGAGTCGATTGCTCTCACGCATGCCGTGAAGCCTAAGACCGTACATGATGTTTTCTCGAATCGATTTAGGAAAGGGATTGGATTTTTGAAATACCATTCCCACTTTTTTGCGTAACTGGACGACATCAATGTCTGATCGGTAGATATCGTGTCCTGCAATGGTAACCTTGCCTGTGGTCTTTACGTGGTCGATGAGGTCGTTCATACGATTGAAACACCTCAGCAAGGTAGATTTCCCACAACCGGATGGCCCGATGAAGGCGGTGACTAGGTGTTCGGAAACGTTCAGTGAAATCTGATTCAGCGCTTGCACGGCGCCGTAGTGCACGGATAGATCACGCGTCACGATGAGGGGTGCCTCCGCCTTCTCATGATCTGCTGCGTTTTCTATCTGTGTCTGACTCATTGTTCCAGTTTCTGTTCTGACTTAGGTGCGGTTTTGTCGGTTAGTGAAATGTTCTGAGTTTCGTTCGAATCCGTGCTCTCATCAGTATGGTAAGGAGGTTGAGTGTGAATGTCAGGAGCAGTAGTGTGATGACGGTGGCATAAAGAATCGAACGAGTTCCCTCGATGTCGGGAGACTGGGTCGATAGGATGAAAATGTGGTAGCCTAAGTCCATGAACTGGTCCGTCAAATGACTTGGGTAGCCAGACATGTAGTAGGCGGCGCCTGTGAATAGAATGGGTGCTACTTCTCCCGCAGCGCGACCGACAGCAAGCACGCCTCCCGTCATGATTCCGGGAAGTGCTTGTGGAATGACAATTCGAATTACGGTTTCGAGACGGGTAGCCCCGAGAGCCATGCTCGCTTCTCGGAGCCCTGGGGGAATCGCTTTTAGTGCTTCTTCCGTGGAGACAATGACCACGGGTAAGGTCATGACAGCCAGGGTGAGTGAGGCCCAGATAAGGGCTGGGTTTCGCCAATAGGGAGCAGCTTGTTCGGGGCGAAGAATGAGATCAAGATTGCCTCCGATAAAATTCACGAAGAATCCAAGTCCGAAGAGTCCGAAGACGATGGAGGGGACACCTGCGAGATTGTTGACGGCACTTTGGATCAGATTGGTGAGAAGCGAATCTTTTCGGGCGTATTCGGTGAGATAAATGGCAGTGATCACGCCGATTGGCATGACAAAAATAGTCATCAACACGACTCTCGCTGAGGTGCCGGCAATCATCTGAAGTACGCCGGCCTGTTGACTATCGAACATGTTTTGATCGGCTCGAGAAGTGATGAATCGCCACGAAAACGCTTCCCAGCCTTGCCAGAGGATGTTGCTTAGAATGACGGCTGCAAAGGCGAGGATGATCGCGGTGGCGAACGCCATGAGTCCGGTAAAGAAGGGGGATGCCCAATCCTTTCTGGTCGACCGAAAGAGATCTTGGTGATTCTTGGTCACGAGGCTGCCTCCGGGTGAGAGATGCTTTGAAATCCAAAGGGAGATCGAATGATGGCGAGATCAATAGAGATCATGCGATTTTTCCCTCCAATCTTCTTTTCAAGCGATGAATGACGACATCTCCCACGAGGTTGGCGAGGAAGGTTACGCCGAAAAGAATTGTTCCGAGCACGAAGAGGATTCGGTAGTGTTCGCCCCCGAACACTGTCTCTGCGAGTTCGGCAGCGATTGTGGCTGTGATCGTTCGGGTTGAATCAAGAAGACTCCAAGAAACGATACTGGCGTTCCCGGTTGCCATAAGGACGATCATGGTTTCCCCGATGGCCCGTCCGAAACCCAAGACGACTGCTGCAAAGATTCCAGGCAGAGCGGCCGGTAGGACGACGGAAGAGGCGGTCTGCCATCGAGAACTTCCAAGAGCGAGGGCCGCGTGACTGAAGGATTGAGGGACACTCGTTAGTGCGTCCTCAGCGATTGAAAAGATGACGGGAATGACCGCTAGCCCCAAAGCGATCCCAGCCACAAGTGCATTGAGGCGTGATTGATATCCGAAGGTTTCCTGGAGTGTTGTGGCCATCACGATCAGGGCGAAAAAGCCCAAGACGACACTGGGGATTCCGGCCATCATTTCGATCATTGGCTTGATCCATTCGCGAATTCTCATTGGCGCGAGTTGCGACACATAAATGGCAGCTCCGATAGCGATAGGAACCGCGAAAAGGAGTGCGATCAGGCTTGTCTTGAGACTTCCAATAAGAAGCGGAACGATGTTGTACTTTCTGATCTGAGAGATTGGTTGCCAAATAAATGCGGGAGCGTCATAGCCGCTCCATTGGAAAGGCAGCAGGAGGTAGCGCCACCTAGTGGTCTGGATGGTAGCGTCTGTTCCGATCGGTGCCTGGGCTAGTTCTTCGAGTTTGACTTCTAGAAGCAATTCAAGCGTCTCTTTTTCCATCGATTGAAATTCATCTGCACTAAGATCCAAGTAAGCCATTAACTCTTCTGGTGGGGTGGTGGTCAAAGCGTTCACCGGAATTGGCTCGCGAACGATTGACCGTTCCACGGTTCCAAGAAAAATGGGAAGGGATTCTCGGGCAATAAAGACGAAGATGAGGAGAACGAACAGAATCGTGGTTAGCGAGATCAAGAAAACAAATTTCTCCATCGCTTTTTCAATGAGGCTTGATCCACTCTCGTTGGCGAGCGATTGCCAATTCGGGTTGCTATCGTTTTCCTTCATTTGACCGCAATGTGAGATGGATTCACTGAGCTGTATCGTCTCTCTGTCGAGGCAATACAGCGGCAGCTCTCTTTTGTTTCCTGCAAGGGAATCACAAGAATCATTGGGTAGGGTGAATTGTCAATTGGATCTTCTCTGCGTTCTCAGAAGGGAGCGGAAAGTACCCAACCTCAGTCACGATCCGTTGCCCTACGTCACTTTGAATCCATCTTAGATAATCAGTGATGGCGTCTCGGTCTTGGTCTGGGTTGACGTAAATGAATAGGTATCGCCAAATCGGATAAGTCTGATTGCGAACGTTCGCTTCGTTTGGCGCGTATGCAGGACTCTCGTCAGAACGACTGATTCGAATGGCCTTTGCTGTGGTGCTGTAGGCAGCGCCCCCGTAACCGATTCCGTATCGATCCTTCGTGACTGCCTGAACCACAGCAGCTGTTCCGGGCATGGACTGAATGTTGGCTGCGAAGTCTCTTTCATGGAGAACTTTGCGCTTGAAGAACTCGTATGTTCCAGAGCTGTTCTCACGACTGTAGACGGTAATAGGTGCATCGAGCCCTCCAAATTCCTTCCAGTTGGTGGCCTTTCCGGTGAAGATTCTCTTGAGATCACCGAGGCTCAATTCGTCGATGGGGTTCGATTGGTTGAGGTAGACCGTTAATCCATCGAGGCAAACTTTGATTTCGGTGGGGCGCTTTCGAAACGCCCTAATACACGCGGCGCTTTCGCTAGGTTTGATCCGGCGAGAAGCGTTCGCAAGGTCTGTGGTCTGGTTTTGGAGGGCGGCGAATCCTGTTCCTGAACCGCCTCCGGTGACTTGGATTTTGGCATCTGGATGCTCCAACATGTAGGCCTCTGCCCATTTTTGGGCGAGGATCACCAATGTGTCAGACCCTTTGACCGTAATCGTCTCCCCATTGAGGACAAGGGGCTTCGTCAGAAGAACAAGAATGATCATGAAAAGGCCTTTGATCACTGTGTTGATGTTGCTCTGTCTGCTCATGGTCTCACACCCGTTGGTGCCCTCGCTGCTTCTATCGAATCAAGATTGATCGTCTCAGTAACGTTACCCGTAAATATGGCAGGACTGTGACGATTACGTGACAATCCTGCCTTTGATGTGATGTTTGCTCTGGATGGGGCGCCGGCTATTTAAGCGGGCCTTACGAATTCTTTTTCGGCGCTCCGATGTTTCTCTTGTTTCGCGCTCTAGAAATCAATCTGGAGACGGCCTTGAACGATATGGGCATCGAAGTCTGCTCCGGCCCCCGGCTCGACGTCTGCATAGATATAGTTGAGCATCTCCCGGGTGTTCGGGTTGAGATGCCAGTTTATGCCAGCTGTGATGGTGTCCATCTCTCCGCCCGCGACGGGACCATCATTCAGGTCCAGTGACGAATACCGGAGAGCAAGTTGGATCGCCCCTGGTCCATCCCCTGAAAGGGAGAAATTCTTTTTGGGTGTCACCCGTTCAAAGGCGTCGCTTGATTTCTTGTATTTTCGAGACTCACCGGTCAGGAAATACCCTGTCGTGACGGTGTCGCCTCCAAATTCAAGATCGCCCATTGCTAAGGTATCGACGACTTTGTGCATATACTCTCCTTGGATTGAAAAGGTTCCCCAGACGGCGGCTGCTTCTGCTGCTGCTACGGTGTATGAGGAATCTGCGGCAATCGCGCCCGTATCAATGAATCGCGGTGCAATATGAGATTCTGGCCGGGAACGAAAGCGAATGCTGTCATCTTTTGTGTTGGCCGGAGCACCACTCACCTCTAAATGAATGAGTTGCGCTTTCTCGGGATTTTCATAGGCAATCCCCGTAATTCGGGCCACGAGACTGCAGTTGCTATCTACGACTCCGTCACCACTACCATTATCGACGTTGGCAAACGTGGCCGTCCAAGTCATTCGATCGTTCAAGACCGCGTCACCGATGCTGACACCAGCGTTACGCTCTGCCCAGCAGGCTTCGGAAATCGATGATCGTTCCATGAACATGAGGAAACGGCGACTATTCATTGATTCGATTCCGACGGGTTCCTTGTAATGTCCTGCTCGTAATTTCCCGACGACTGGAATATCAGCCCATTCCAGATAGACATCTTTGAAAGCGACTCCGCCGCCAGCCCAGTCCAACTAAACGCTTGCAAACCCCGTCTTCGTTGCCGATTTAAGCCGCTGGTGTAATTCCGTCATTGTTAGGTTTATTATTCTGTGTCTGTCGAGCTTGATGCTTAGGTACCCGTGTGTCAGAAAAATGGCCCGATTGTGACGTTTGTGTTACGGAAATGTGGGGCTCCTTTGTCTATTGAACCATTTGGGGACATCATGGGTGGCGTCTAGGCGATGATGCTTCCGCGAATCATCGCTTGGTGAGTATCGATAAACGGCTTCGATCACTCTGCTGGACGAAAGTTGGGACGGCTGGACACCTTACTCTTCTGATTTACTGGACCTCTCCAGATATCGGTGATCGAGGGATCCAAAACTTTCGTTTCCTGATGTCCCGTGGCATCGTTGAACTACGTCGTCAGGACACAATTGAATGCTCGCTTAGAAGAGAGTGAACTATCGTAGATCCATCAGTGAAACCGAGGAGATTTCCGAAATCAATGTCTCGCCGTTGATCGACATGGTTTTCATCTTGTTGATCTTTTTTATTGTGACGACCGTATTTGTTGAAGAAACGGGAATTGAAGTTCAGAGGCCAGAGGCGGCAACCGGGGTTCTGCTTGAGAAGGAGAGTATTCTTTTGGCCGTCTCCAAGGATGGGCGTATTTAATTACGGGGGGAACGTAGTCAAATTGGAATCTATACGGCCATTGGTAAAGCGACTATTGGGCTCTCAGGAAAGACCCGTGATCGTTCAGGGAGACGAGGGTGCAGATTTTGGCTCTGTGTTAAGAGTTGTCGATGAGGCTAAGCTGGCCGGTGCTCAATCGGGGAGTTTGGCCACTGAACCGATCAGTCAATCGTAGTGAACTCATTTTTCTTTCTACAAAAGCGGCCGGAACTCTACGGGCTCAAGGTAGGAGACCCTTTACGTTTACGGGTTGCACGATCTTGCTCCAACCAAAGCCGATTCGATGCAAGTCGCTTGAGTGCTGAAGCTGGATAACGTTTTGAGGGGGGGCTAACGAATCTGGTGTGAACCACAGGTAGCCTAAGGATTTGGAAGTGAGAGTAGCTAGAGGGGTACCAAAGAGGGTTAGTGTTTCTTCGGTCGCCCCAGGGGCCCCTGTTCTCTCTCTCTAGTCATTCCTTCGCCGTGATTCTCGGTCAGGAATTCGATCATGGACGTTTCGAAAGCGGCCGGAACTTGTGGCATCCCTTGCTCTCTCATCTTTTTGAATGTCTTCTGCCAACCCTCGCGGCTCTTTCCTGCGTTGTTGATGACCATCATGGAATGACATGTTGTACAGGCGGTCTGGACAAGAATCTCTCCTTGCTTGTTTGATGACTTGCGTTCGGTTGTCTCTGATTCTTGAGGTGTCGCGACGAGGCCAATGGTCATCACGAAGATCAAGAAGAATAGGTTGATGTTTCTTGAAATTGATTTCATCGTGTTCATCTATACTGCGCGTACCGCGATTCGATGCATGGCATTGTTGAGATATCCTTTCGGATTCCATCCCGGAACGATCATGGGCTGGCTTCTTCCTTGCTTGTCAGTGGCTCGAGCCCAGACTTCATAATATCCCTTTTCGGGAGATGGATAGAAGCGCTCCACCGTTGCCAGGCATATTTGTTCTTGGGATTTTCGAGTTTAGTCGTTTGCCATGTCGCTCCGAAATCGTAGGTCACGTCGACTCGTTCAATATTTCCCGAGCCGATCCAAGCGTGTCCTCGGATTTCTATTGGAGTTGCTTGAGCTATTGATACTCCTGTCTTTGGAAGTGTGATCATTGATTTCACCGGCATTACAGTGATAATCGCCATATCCGATTCAGCTACCTTATCGCCTGGAGCTACTGGATGTCTGGGAGTTCGGTAGGATGAGCCAGTCATTTTTGTTCCGTCGTGAATCTTGTCTCTAACCCAGATCCGATTGAGCCACTTCCCGCAGGTTGATCCGGGCCAACCAGGACAGACAAGCCTCAGCGGGAATCCGTGTTCTGCAGGGAGGGGTTTTCCGTTCATCTCCCAAACCAATAGAGTTTGTGGGTCGAGGGCCTTATCGATTGGAACACTTCGAGATATCGGAGATTTATTTGGATCCCGGCTCAGGTGAGGGTCTTCTCCATAGTAGCCGATGTAGACGGCTGTCTGTCTTACCCCGAGCGAGTTGAGGACATCGACGAGGCGGACTCCGCGATACTGAGCACAACCTACTGCGCCAAGAGTCCATTGATTGCCACTTGCGTTGGGGTAGTAGCCTGCTCTTCCATTTCCCGCACATTCGATTGTGATTTGGGATTCGTGGTTTTTGAACTCATGTTGAAGGGCCTGTAAGGAAAAGCTTCGAGAGCGGGCAAGTTCCCCATCGATTCGGAGAGCCCAGTTTTCCAGGTTCCGTGTTTTTGCGCGTTCGGGGATATGCCCGTTGTTGCGAACGAAGTGGAGGTGGTTGGGCGTTACTTCGTCGTCGAGCAAGTGGGCAGGCGTCTCTCCGTTCAGCGGCCTATCACTGAGAATGCTGAGCTGCTTCTTATAGTCAGGAACTGTATCGAGGGCGCTTGCTTCCTGGGCAATCGCCGAGGGGATGAGGTCTGCCGGGAGTTTGTCGGGAAAGACGATCGGGGCGCTCTAGCCAGCGACTAGCTGTCTGATGAATTTCCGTTTCATGACCTGATTGAATTCTGCGGCTTGGTTTTTCATTCGATTGCTACGGTGATCCTCTCGAGGATTTTGAATCGCTTGGCCCAATTGGGTCAATAGCCGTTCTGATTGGAATCATCGATCGCTTCAGTCACGTGCGATGGATGTCGTTAACTGATTTGTAACAATCGCGTCGTGGAACTGTGACCTCAAGCGAGAATTCTGAGGCCGCGGATGAAACGTTGTTTGATATTTGGGGGGTTCTTATTGGGAGGTTTGGTTTCCCCGATTTCGGGGGCTGTGTTTGATGACACCCGGACGGTCGTCGATCAGTGGGTTGAAGCACGGAAGACGACTGCAAGAGTTCGGAGTGATTGGGCGGTCGAGAAAGAAATCCTTGGCCGGTCGCTCGCTGCCTTCGAACGCGAATTGACGATCTTAGAGAAGCAGCTGGGGCAAGTTGATACAGGGCGTCAGCGTGCCCAATCGGAGTTGTCTGCGATTGCGAAGGAAAAAGTCTCGCTCCGTCTTGCAAGCGATACTCTCGGAGAGTCGGTAGCGCAGCTTGAGAATCGGATCAGGAGTGTGGTGCCCGGTTTTCCGTCTCCCATGATTGAAAAGATTGAGCCCCTCTTAGCCGAATCCCCGATGAGCCGTTAGAAACCAAGCTGGGACTTTCGGCCCGGCTTCAAAACGTGGTTGGTATTCTTAGTGAGCTAGACAAGTTCAACGGAGCTATCACAGTCGTTTCAAAACTTCGAAAGGATGAAAACGGATCTCAGGTTCAGACACGTGTTTGCCACCCCTCCATTTTTTGGCCCAATCTAAGTGAGAAGATTTTGGGTTGTTGTTGGGTTTGATGTTCTCGTTGGCAAGAACCTTCGGCGCCGATCGCCCGCCGGTTGTTCCTTGGTCACGTGTTCGGGCAAACTCCGCTGGTGTTCTCATTCCAAGGCTGCGATGAGGTCTCACTTTGTTGTATTTCCTCCGCGAGTCTGTGACCACGACCCGGCACTCGCTGTGGGTGAAGAACAGTTCTCGGGCTAGACGTTCTCGGCGGAACTTGTCGTGAAAACTCTCCACGTAGCCGTTTTGCCAAGGGCATCCTGGCTCGATGTAGAGAGTTTTGATCTCGGACTGAGCTATCCACTTACAGAGGACTTTCCCAATGAACTCTGGGCCATTGTCTGAGCGGACATAGTCTGGGGTTCCATGTTCCTCAATCAGGCCAATGAGCTGCTCCTTGACATTCTTTGAGCCGATGCTCCGATCAACATGAAGCAGATGGCATTCTCGTGTGAACTCATCTACGATGCTTAAGATCCGGCAACTCCCTCTTCGGACTGTTCGATCATGGATGAAGTCCCAGCTCCAGACAAGTCCCCGATATGAGGCTTTCTGGGGTGCTTTCCCTGTCGAAGCGCCTCGTCGGCATTGCTTCTTTTTCGGAGACGGCACCGTTAGACCCTCGTTCCGATGCAGCGTCCTCACCCGTTGGTTGCTAACTCTCATTCCGTGATTGCGAACGAGTCTACCGATCTTGTCAGCGCCAAGTTCTGGGTGCTCCAGACTTTGCCTTACGATTGCTTCCTCAACCTGCTGCCTGACCTGCTTCGGATACTTCATCCTGTGAGGGTAGCTCGATCGGTGGAGGTTGAAATAATGACAGGCTTGGCGTTGGCTGCAGTGACGCTCCGAAACGGCCTGTCGAGCCAGATCCCTTCGATGCGCCACGCTCACAGCTTTTTTCAATCGTCTCCTTGAGGACCTTGATGCCTAGCATGGCATCGGTCTCATCCATCTGCCCGTATTTCTTTCACCATCGATGTAGCGTAGCGATGGATATTGGCTTCTGACGGCAAAACGCTTCTTGGTTTAAGTCGCTACTATCGCACTCTCGCAGCAATCGTATAATCTCTTCTGGCTTGTGTCTCTTTTGCTTCATTTCGAGGATTTGGGTTATTCAAATCCTCCCACTCGCTTTGGGCCAGTTTTCTAGGTGGCGGTCACCCGGAATGGCCCAAAGCGATTTCCTATCAGTATCAGTAAAAACCTGATTTTAGAAGTAGGTCCGCACTGCCAGCTGCAAGCTTCCCGTGTTAATATCCGTGTCAGTTCCCAAAAGTTCGCCCCAGGCATACTCATATCCACCCAGGAGCTTGAGGTTCTCTCCGCTGAGGAAATACTGAAATCCAGCGTAAACCGAATGATAGTTCTGGACATTGAGACGTGCGTTTCTGTTCCCATCACCATCATGCCCAAATCGCTGGGTGCGTTGTTCACGTCCCGAGTCCATGTATTGGTACCGAAATACACCTTCGAGCTTGTCGGTAATTCTATAGGAAGGCAATACATAGAAACCCCATGTATCATGTCCAGCCGGAATAGCTGCGGACCCCTTACTTGCTGCAACTCCCTCACGGTTGGCTCCGTAGATGACATCAGAAATGACTTTAAATGGACCTTTTTCGTAATCGACACCCAAAGCAAGTGCGTGCTCATAAGCAGACCCGAAAGTGCCTGCAGCAGCATCACCCCTCGCACGTTCACGGCCACCTTCGTTGTTCACATAGTTCCAGTCGAAGTGGAGGGAGAGATCATCTTTTACCGGGTAGGTGAGGTTGTAGGATGCTCCTTTATTGGCGCTAAAGTCAACCCATTCTGGACCATCTCCATGGGCACCATAAACCCAGGCACCAAGCCGGTGCTCAATACCTTTGGTGAAGAATCCCACCTGGGCTCCCCAAGGACGTTGCTGACCGATTTCATTCACGATAGGGGCACGCTCGACCGTTTTGATGTATCGCGACGATTGAATGTCTTCACGGGTAATATCCTGCTTATCCTTACCGATAATCAAATAAAAATAATCGCTGGGTTCCCATTGGATGTTGAACGTTTGGAAATTGTTTATAAAAGGACCCTCGTCGCTAAGGGCTGTTCTGGAACCATGGCCATCCGAAATGTTTGCGTCGAAACCGAAGGAAAGATTGTGAGCAAAATCGAAGTCCATTTGGATTCGCGCCCGGCGGTGGTGGTAGACATCGTATTCATTGTCTTTGACTCCATCGATATCCTCGTCCTGGCTGATGTATTGACCATGATACCGACCTTTCAACTTAACCGTTCTGATGAAGCCGCTATCGCTCTTATACAAAGTGTTTTTGTCGAATATACTCCACCCTTTGACAGGTGTCACAGTCGGACTCTCATCAACGACTACCACCTTGTCTTCCCCTGCATTCGCAAGGCATGCGCTGAGTATACCCGCGCAAAGGAGTGACCCGATACTTTTATTGGTTTTTAATTCTATCATTTTCTGTTTGCTTGACGGTGCTTTCGGGTATTTAGGATAGCTTGCATTGCGTCAGCAAAAGGGCAGAAATGTTACAAGGCTGTTACGTTTGTTCGATCATGGATGAAGTCCCAGCTCCAGACAAGTCCCCGATATGAGGCTTTC
>CAJXVR010000139.1 GCA_913061285.1 uncultured Verrucomicrobiota bacterium
CATCAGCAGTATTTGAAGCGTCATCCTTACACGGGGGCGGCACCCGGAGGCTGGTCTTGGACGCCGCTTCCCGGTGGCGTTCCTGACGCCGACGATACTGCAGGGGCCTTGGTTGCGTTGGATTATTTCTGGTCCGATGAAGATAGCGAACGCCGAACAGCAAAAGGGGGGAGCAATTGGTTGTATCGATTACAGAATATCGACGGTGGGATGCCGACGTTTTGTAAGGGCTGGGGGCATTTGCCCTTTGATCGTAGTAGTCCGGATATTTCTGCCCATGCGATTCGAGCCTGGACGCGTTGGATTCCGAAGTTGATGCCTAACGATCAATATCGGGCTAAACGAGGGCTAAAAAAAGCGGTTGCGTTTCTCCTGAAGGCGCAGCGTGGGGATGGAACTTGGTGTCCGCTGTGGTTCGGGAATCAAGACGTAGAAGGAGACGAAAACCCGACATACGGGACAGCTCGCGTCGTTGTTGCGCTTGCAGAACTTCCTGATCATTCGAAGGCCAAAGTGGTTTCAGCCATCGGTCAGGCGGTTCACTGGCTTATTTTGAATCAAAATGATGACGGAGGCTGGGGAGGCGGCTTTGGCACGGTATCGACGGTTGAGGAGACGGCCTTAGCAACGGAAGCCATTCTGGTATGTCTTTCAAAAGGCGTCAGTGATCCTAGTTTGGATAAACGTTGGTTGAGTTCAGCTGCTTCGAACGGTCTGACGTGGCTCGTTCAGCGAATTGAAGCAGGGCGGATTTCTGAAGCGAGTCCTATCGGTTTTTACTTCGCTAAACTCTGGTACTACGAGGAGCTTTACCCGCTCATCTTTGTCGTTTCGGCCCTCCGTCGATCTCTGGATGTTTATCCGCCGGATAAACCCGAAGAAGCGTCGGGCGATTCGTCGATCGAGGTGGATCAGTTGTCTGGGGCAATTGGTTCGTGAGCGTTGCTCTTGGGGCTCCGTACACGCGCTGCCAAGGCTTTTGGAGGGGTTTAGTAGAGGAGCTGGATTTTGCGGGAGGAGTAGAAGAAAGATCCGAAGAATATTCGGTATAATACCTTGGCGGTCTTCCGTGCGCGTCCCAGTCTCCGATATAGTATACGCCATAAATGGGGATCATGTTTCGAAAAAATGGTCTGAGAGGGATTTTTTTTCGAATGGTTGTCCGGAACGAGACTGACGCTTGTTGATTTGTCGGTTTTGGGGCAAGGTCGAGTCATGCTTCCACACTCGATTCGATATCTTTTAGTCGGTCTTTTTCTTCTTTCCTCTTCCGCGATGGCGGAGAAGCGGTTGAACTTCATTCTGATTCTTGTTGATGACATGGGGTGGATGGATCTGTCCTGTCAGGGAAGCGACTATTATCGGACACCGAATGTGGATCGTTTGGCTCAGGAGGGCATGCGATTTACGAATGGGTATGCCGCTTGTGCGGTTTGTTCGCCAACACGAGCCGCAGTGCAGACGGGACGATATCCTGCTCGAATCGGGGTGACAGATTGGATTCGATCCCGATTCCAACGAGGAGGAATCGGCACTCCAGCGAATAATCCTGTCGATTACGTTGGGGGAAAGAACCGTCGATTCTTGTGTCCGCCGAACCCGTATTGGATGGAGCATGACGAGAAAACCATCGCTGAGCTGCTTAAGGTCCAAGGTTACCGGTCGGCGCATATCGGGAAATGGCATTTGGGCGATGAAGCCTGGTATCCGACGGGGCAGGGCTATGATGAGAATTTTGGCGGCTGTGACTATGGACAACCTCCCTCGTACTTCGATCCCTACCAGCAGCCGAAACACAAGCATGCTATGATTCGTCAAGGGATTCCCTTTCTTCCGGGAAGAAAGAAGGGGCAATATCTCACTGATCGCGAGGGGGAAGAGGCGGTCGATTTAATCCGAAAGTGGAAGGCCGAGCCGTTCTTTCTTCATTTGGCGCACTATGCGGTTCATACCCCGATTCAGGCGGAAGAGCAAAGTACGGCTCGCTATCGCCAGGAAGGGAAAACGGAGGCGAATGCGAAATACGCAGCGATGGTTGAATCAATTGATCGCTCAACCGGACGAATCCTTGAGACCTTGGATGAACTTGGGATTGCCGAGCAAACCGTAATCCTCTTTACCTCAGACAATGGGGGCTTAGATCGCAATGGAAGCCCAACGGACAACGCCCCGCTACGATCTGGTAAAGGCTATGCCTACGAAGGAGGCGTTCGCGTGCCGTTCATCGTTCGTTGGCCTCGATCCGTGCCGGCTGGAACCGTCTCTGATACGCCAGTGTGTTCGATCGATATTCTTCCGACCTTTCTCAGTGCCGGTGGGATTCCATTGCCATCAGATCTTACGATTGACGGGCTAGACCTCGTGCCGCACCTCCGATCAGGCGGAGTTGAATCGCTGCCCGACCGCGTTCTGACCTGGCACTTTCCCCACTATCGACATGACCCAGGCCCCTACAGCATCATTCGGAGAGGGGATTGGAAGTTGATCAAGTTCTATGACGGGCCGCGAGAACTGTATCACCTGGGAGATGATCTTGGTGAAAAACGGAATCTCGCGAACGCGCGACCAGAACTCGTGGCTTCGCTTGAGACCGACTTGACCCGCGAGTTGAAATCAATGGGGGCGCTCCTGCCACGTCGGAATCCTGAGTATCAAGAAGGTGACCGATAGTGATGGGCGTATCGCTTTCGACGTGAGGGGGAGCGAGGAATCAGTGCATTTCCATGCTTCGATAATCAAAAATGGGATTCTCGTCCCAGGTAAATGTCAAAGGCGTCGTGCTTGGAAAGGTAGAGCATGAGAATCAGGACGCTCAGCAAACTAATGCCCAAGCTCGTGAGTGTCCCATTGAAGGTGTTGAAGAGGGCGTGCAGAGCCGATGGAACACTCAGCGCTACGAAGGTGAGTGTCCAAGACCGCTTGGGATAGAGATAGGCAAATCCGAGGAGGAAACTAGCTGTCCCGGTCCAAACGGAGTGCAGCACTGGAATCGAGGTTAGTCGCAGAAGATTGAGGAAGAGATACTCTACTTCAGATTCGGCGTATTCGGCGTTGCGATCGAGTTGGTAGTCAAGTCCTTCATAAATTCCAAATCCCAGCCCACAGATCATTCCGTAGTAGGCTAAGGTGCGGGGCAAGTAGATATCGCGCCGTTTTGAGAGCACATAAATCATGAGCAATTTGCATAGCTCCTCGGGAATGGCGACCCAAACCAAGAAGGCAAAGGCTCGAATTGCCGGAAGATCGGCGTTGAGCCATTGAACGGGGAGTGAAATGAACGGCAGACTGAAAAAGCCAACCAAGAGGCTGACAGACACCAGACCTGTTCCGATAAAGCAGTAGACGGAGGTGCCGATACTGATGTTGGGTGCCGGAAAGACATGGTAGAAAAGAATCGACCAAAGAACCGAGAAATAGAGCGCCGTCAAAAAGAAAACAAAGGGGCGGTCCACCGCCCCGATGAAGAGGGTGAAGAGCACCATTGGAATGAGAGCGATCCCGATGAGTGATAGGAGCCCTCTATTATCAATATCGCCGAGCCGGTGGAGCTGATTGAATGGCCAAAGGAAGAATAGGAGTCCCTTTTGCTGATGCGGGGGGCGTGATTCACGCGCTGTTTCTTCACTGTCTGAAGGCATGGTCGGAAATTCGTCAGATTATGATTGCCGGATGAATCTCACGGTGATCGAAGCCTCCTCGTCTCGGATACTCTCACGCTGGGAGCGGGCTGCCAATCCATGCTTCGTGCTTACCATAATCCTTGGGGAATCTGTGTAGTTTAGAATCTGGGTCCATGCAAACAATTAACGATCGTCAAAAGGCTTCCTTAGAGCTGAGGGGTGAACTACAGGGCCGGAAATTTGCTGCCGGGTAGGTGCGGAATTAGCCTGCCAATTCAATTTCGATGCCCTATGTTCCTCGGAGATGGCTGGTTCCGAGATTATTCTATCGACGCTCAACGCGAAGTATATCCACGCTGCTTTTGGATTACGCTATCTGATGGCTAATCTTGGGACGCTTCAGTCACGGGCTGAGATTGTGGAATTCGAGATAAGCCAGCGGACGTTTCCAATCGTCGAACAATTATTGGCGCGGCAGCCGAAGATTATTGGGTTTGGGGTCTACATCTGGAATGTGGCTCAGACCTTGTCGATTGTGAAGTGTTTGAAGCAGTTGGCGCCGGAGATACAGATTGTTCTCGGAGGGCCGGAAGTGAGTTACGAAATTGAGGGGCAAGAGATCGCTTCGTATGCCGATGTATTAATCACTGGAGAGGCCGATCTCACGTTTGCAGCGACCTGCCGCGAGATTCTTGAGAATGGTTCTGCCTCGCAGGCGATGGTCCGATCTCCGGTGCCCGATTTGGCCGATCTTGCCTTACCTTACGGTCTCTACACGGAAGATGATATTCAGAATCGGATTGTCTATGTTGAGGCGTCTCGTGGATGTCCGTTTACCTGTGAGTTTTGTCTCTCTTCTCTGAATGTGCCGGTGCGGCAAGTTCCTGAACGGGCATTCTTGGAGTCCCTTGAATTCTTGTACCAGCAAGGGGTGCAGCACTTTAAGTTTGTCGACCGTACGTTCAATCTCAACCTGAAATCGAGTCGTGCGATTCTCGAGTTTTTCTTGGAACGTTTCCGGCCGGGCTTGTTCCTTCACTTCGAGATGATCCCGGACCGTTTGCCGGAGGGATTGCGAGAAATTATTGCCCGGTTTCCGGAGGGTGTGCTTCAGTTTGAAGTCGGAATCCAGACCTTCGATGAAGCCACGGCAAAGAATATTAGTAGGCGTCAGAACTATGAAAAGTTGGCGGATAACTTTGCCTACCTTCGCGGACACACAGGCGTCTATATTCATGCGGATCTCATCGTTGGTTTGCCGGGGGAAGATTTGACGAGCTTTGGGCGTGGCTTTGATCGTTTGATCGCCTTGAATCCTCAGGAGATCCAGGTGGGTATTTTGAAGCGGCTTCGTGGAACGCCCATTGTGCGCCACGACGAAGCCTGGGAAATGGTCTACGATGGCGATCCCCCGTACGAGATTCTTCAGAACCGTTTAATCGATTTTCAATCGATGCAGCGGATGCGTCGCTTTGCGCGCTACTGGGATTTAGTAGGAAACAGCGGTAACTTTGTGGAAACAGTCCCTTTGATTTGGGATGGCGGCGCCTCGGCGTTTGTGTCCTTTCTTTCCTTTAGCGATTGGATCTATCGCGAGGCTAAGCGGCGGCATGGGATCGCCTTAACAAAGTTGGTGGGGTTTGTTTTTCGCTTTCTCACGGAAATCCGAAAACTTGATCCAAAGCGAGTGACGGCCATTATGTGGCGGGACTACCAACGTGCTGGCAGGAGTGACTATCCGATGGAACTACGGCCCTATCTCGATCTGGAGACGCCGGTTGGAAGAACGCGGCGGGGGGCTTCCGGGTTGAAGCGACAGTCCCGTCATCTGGCCGTGTCCCCAACGGCTCCGCTGCCGAATAAAGGGTGACAAGCCCTGTTTAAACCACAGATCGTGGCCCTCGGTGATAGTCGCTGTCATTGCTGAGTGTCGATGGCGCCTCACTAGCCCTTACCATAGAACGCGTTGGCAAATTTTTGCTGATTCAATTGGTGATAGGCATGGGACGACGTTGCGAGGAGCCATTCCGTGAGGAATCGGGAGACAATGATAGCGACGATTCCTATGATTATGCTCGTATTTGTGGAGTAGATTTCAGGAAGGAAAATCCGTCCTAGGGCGGAAAGAAAAACGATTGGCATCGCGACGACTAGGGTGGTGGATTTTAAGCCGAAACGAAGTATCAGAGGAATGATGAGAGTTCCTATCCCTCCCATCATGAAGAATTCCTTGGAAAGTTTCTGGGCCGATGCCAGATCCGTTAATAACGTCATGATCGTGAAAAGTAGAATGATCTGGGCGATGATTGAGATCACAACGAGCTTGAAGAACTGATTGCTCAGCTGGGATGCGCTTAGGGGAAGGGAACGAAACACGCGGGCAGCCATCAGCTTAGTGGCGAGGAAAAATGACGGCATGACGACGAAAATAAAGCTTTGCCCGCTAAGTGAGCGAACGGTGCTATCAATCCAGGAAGTATTTCCCATTCTTTGGCCGGTGAGCATGCCCAAAAAGAGAGTATTGAAAACCGAGGTGGCGACGATGAAAACAATGCTAAAGACAAACACTTGAGTGACGGTCGTGACGATGAAGTGGTTGAAACCCGTGGCTTCGGAGTCAAAGTCAAAGAATGATTTGCGGGGAGCGGAAGGGCCCGGACGAGATTCAGAGCGCCCGGTTGAGCGGGAGGAGAGCATGTCGTCCGTTCGCTGGTAGCCCCAGAAAGCGAAGCCAATTCCAACAATGAGAAACAGAAGGTAGGAGCTGAATGTGTTGTTCTCGCTTCTATCGACGAGTTGACTAAAGAGCATGGAGCCGCCAATGCTGAAACCCCACAGCGCGCCGAAGAAGAGAGATCGCGCGGACCATTCTTGCGCTTCTTTGACGTTCGTTGGGAGACCTGTGAGGGCAAAGTAGACGATAGAGAGGCTTGCGAATGCGGTGATGACGGTCTGGATCAGTCTTGACCAATCAAGGGCTACCGTTTGGTCGAAAACGACGCTGGCGGTCATACTGCAGACTGAGAGTATGGCAACCCAAAGGGTTGGTAGGCCTATGCCGATCCAGCAAAGAGTTTTCGTGACTTCACGTCGCTGAACAGGGAGGAGCAAGATGGCTCGGGCAATGCCCTTGCTGAGGTCAAAGGAGAGTAATACCGGGCCCATAAAGAGGATGAGTGGAAAGAAAATGTTGCCTGTCTCTCTGGTGGAGGCGAAATAGGTGAAAGCAAGCTGAGCCGCACTGCACAAGCCGATGACGATTCCCCAGCGTCGGAGGAAGTTTTGGACTATGGTTGTGTTCATTCCTCATTCTCCCCAACGAGCCCAATGAATAGCTCTTCAAGGTTGACGGGGTGCGCGCTGATGTGGCTGGCACCCCGTTGCTTTAGTGCGGTTGTGTAGTTTTCGGGCTCGTCGGTGATGACTCGATGTCGATTGCGGTCTTGATTGACCAGGTGTCCCCCGGGAGGCAGCTCGCCCTCTATCTCGAAGTCGATGTGCTGATGCGTGGCAAGCAGCTCGTCGGTGCGGCCTTCAAGCAGCATTCTGCCCTCGTTGATAATGCCGATGTGATCGGTGAATCGTTCTAGATCGGTCAGTCCGTGCGATGATATAAGGATAGTGTGCTTGCCATCTTGAATCATGGTGAGCAGTTGAGAGAAAACTTCTCTCTTCGAGAGAGCGTCGAGCCCGACGGTAGGCTCGTCGAGGACCAGAAGTTCGGGACGCCTAGCGAGCGCGAGCACGAGAGCGAGCTTGATTTTGTTTCCGAACGATAGAGTGGCGATCTTATCAGACTGTTCAATCTTGAATCGACGGAGGAGCTCTTCACAATAGGCCTGATCCCATCGATCGTAAAAACCGCGAATGAATTTTATGACGTGCTTGACCTTGCTCCAGACCTGGTAGTTGAGGTCGGGGCTGACATAGGCGACCCGTTGCTTGACGGCCACTTCATTCTCTATTGCATCCATGCCGATAAGATTCATGCTGCCCCCATCACGTCGGCCCATACCGAAAAGAAGATCAAGTGTGGTTGTTTTTCCAGCTCCGTTGGGACCGACGAATCCATAGATTGAACCCTTGGGGACCGTGAGATCCAAGGGGCCGAGATGGAATTTCGAGAAGCTCTTTCGTAGATCTCTGATCTCGATAGCGTTTTCACTCATGACTATTTCTGGTTGAGGATAGATGTGACGATTCTCTCGACGAATTGCTTCGTTTCCTTGGGGCTAAGACCCGATTCTCTCACCTCGAGGAGTGCTTCCCTGATGAGCTTTTCAGCGTTCTCTAGCTTGCTCGCTCGACTACGATTGAGCCCGTCTTCGGCAACGTAGGTGCCGAGGCCTTGACGACGGTAGATGATGCCTTCGCGTTCAAGCTCTTCGTAGGCCCGCTTGACGGTTATGACACTGACGAGCAACTGCTCGGCAAGTAGTCTAAACGAGGGAAGGGCTGTTCCGGCAACGAGTCGGTCTTCGCCAATCTCTCGTTTGAATCCAGTGATGATTTGCTGATACAACGGACCCGGAATAGCCGGAGAGATCGGACCGATTCGTAATGCGATATCTTCTTTGTCCATCGTTATGCTGTATATACCTAATATACACAGTGTAGCGGTGCAAGAGAGAAATGGAAAAATCGAGAATCTTGATTGAAGGCCGTGCTGAGGATGGTGGCGAGATCGGCACCCTACTCAGTCGCAGCCCGAAAGAACTGCTGTGAGCCTTCAGAGGGAAGCACCGCAGGAGAACTTAGGTTTTCCCGACTGATCCAGGGTCCCGCAGGGGAAAGGGAGGTTTCGAGGGTGCCGAGATCCCAACGGATTTCGATCTGATCGTTTTTTGGGGCGACCTGCAACACGGGGGGCGCCGCAACGTTCCAGATCATGGCACGCCCATCGCTGGCCGAGGTGAGCAATGATTGACTGTCTGGAGAGAATTCGATTGCGGTTGCCGTTCCTTCATGCCGGTCAAGGACGTAGAGGAGCTTGCCTGTTGCGGCATGCCACACGCGTGCCGTTGCGTCGAACAGAGAGCCTGTCCCTGCGATGAGGCGACCGTCTGCGGAAAAGGCGATTCCATTGGCTTCGGCTCCCAAGCGGTTGTCGATGCTCAGAGAATAACGCTTCCTACCAGTCTTGAGATCCCAGAGGGTGGCGCCTGCAATGAGAACGGATTGCCCGTCGGGGGACACTCGAGCCGCCCATGCTGGACCAGTTTCGATTGTAAGGCGCTTCTTTCCCGTCGCTAGATCAAAGACATACGATGGGCCGGAGCGGGTTCCGATGAAGATTTGCTGTTCTTGCGGAATGAATGCCAATGAAGCGATGGGTTCGTCAACTCGAAGGGTGAGAAGCACTTGTTTGGATTCGGTTTCTGTAATGACGGTATCGCCCTGTTCACCGCCGGTGGCGATCCAGGCTTCACGGGGATGAATGGCAAAGGAGGTAATGGAGCTTGTGTGAGCAACCGGTTGGGCTTCGGGCTCCGTGAGATCGGCGCTAAGGAAACTTGCGGTTCCATCCCTCTCGATAAAGAAAACACCATTATTCGGCGGCGTAAACAGAGATACCAGGGGAGTTGTCTCGGTGGTGAAGGTGTGAAGAAGGTTTCCCTGTAGCGGATCCCATAGATTGATTCGATTGTCCTCAGCGGAGGTGATGAAGCGCCTGCTATCCGGTGAAAAACTCATGCTGGTGATCGGCTGTTCGTGGGCTTCGAGCGTTTTGAGAAGAGTGCCTTCGTTGGTATAGAGAGTGATTCGGGCGGCATCAGCCGCCGCGATTTGTTGGCCATTTGGCGAGTAGCTTGCAAAATAGCGGCCGCTTCGATGTCCCGTGAATGTGCGAATATCTCCAAGGGGCCGGGATTCCCATAGTTGGAAATCGCTGCTGCTCTTTCGGGTCAGAAACAGTGATCCGTCCGGCGAAAATCTTGGTTGGTGTTGGGGAATCTGATGTTGAAGTTCTCCGCTTGCAGTGTCCCAAAACCAGATGTTGTTTCGACCGCCACCGATGGTCCAGTCTCCCTGCGGACTGAATGAAACGTCTTCAAGCGGGGCGTCAGAGCCCAGTAGATCGAAGCGCTTGCCGGCGGGATCGGTATTCCAAATCGCTGGGGTACGGTCAATCGTCTTAGTCGCTAGACTCAGGTTGTCGATGCCGAGAACTCCGGAGCGAATTTCTTCAATGTGATCGATGAGCTGTCCGGATTGAGTCTCCCAGATCCAAATCTGTGCTCGAGCGCCAACGACGAATCGTGACGCATCGGGTGAGAATGTCACGGAGAAGAGTGATGCGGAATGCTCGAAGGTTTGAATGGGGAGAACCGACTCAAGATCCCAAAGAACGGCGCGTCCTTGGGCTCCCACCGTGATCGCGAGATCTCCTGTTCGATTGATATCAATCGCTTGGATTTCAGGATGGGGGAGCTGAGCGAGAAGCTGTCCCGAGGACGTATTCCAAATCTGTGCCTCGTTCAAATTTCTAATCATTAGGGCTTCAGCCGATTCCGAGAGAGCAACGGCTCTGCCTCCGCCCCCCGGCAATTGCTGCGCGATGTCCCTCGTTTCGATATTCCAGACGATCGTTCGAGGCGTTCCAACAGAGACGATTTGCTTGGAATCCCCAGTGAAGGAAACGTGATAGAGAAAGTCTTTGCTGAGCGTGAAGCGCCCGAGCGGCTCGCCCGTCAAGAGGGACCAAAGCGAGGTGCCGCCACTTCCGACTGAGGCGATGAGACGTCTCGATGGTGAAATGGCGTATGACTGGAGCGTGCCTTGACTTAAGATTGTGTGGGGTTCTTCAACGGTCTGAATAGCTGAGGTAAGACCAATGTTGCAGCCCAAGAGCAGTAGTCCGATAAATGTCCGCGGTGCTATCTGCCTTAGTCGCCTCATTGCCTTTTTTTGCATTCGTTTCGCCCGCTTTTGAAACAATGGATGAAAGTCCTTAGGCACGTCCATTTGCAGGCAAGAATTGTACCTGGTGACGAACTGGGACGTTCATTTTTTGGCGAGCATTGGCTTAATCTTTGAGTTGCCATTGCTCATCGAAGAATCCTGCGTCGGTGATCTTCCCTGGGTGCCGAGGCGTCACGGGGTGACTGATGTCGATAATCGCCCAATCCGGGAGTTTGGCAACCTGGCGGGCATTATTTAAGTGATCATACTCTCGAAAGGTGAATCCACTGTTCAGCACAACATAGCGATGCGGGTTCAATGGGTTCGGGTAAACCATCACGGGGACGAATTTGTCAGTGGGATAGATTTTATCATGGGTCCTGATACCCTCTTGATTCCATTGGATGGGTAGTTGTGTAGCGATTCGCTTCATAACCAAATTGCTCTGTGGGTCTCCCCAAATGATGAGGTGATGGCGTTCGATATCTTCGCTCGTCACCTGAGTGTCCAATTTAATTCGTGCAGTGCCGCGAAAATGGTTTCGCCAGTGGGTGACCGCGTGTTGCTGCTCTTTCGAACTCCAGGCTTCGACATGATCATTGAGCGCTCTTCCGCTGGGAAGGACCATCAGAAAACTATCAAGAAATGCGTCATCAATAGGGCCCTGCAGTCCCGGGCTTTTTTCAAGTTGTGTCCCTTGTGGGGCTGATACGATCTGCCACTTGTCGTCGCTCTTGCGAAAATGAGGGTTCCACGATCGATCCGTGAAAACCCCTGCCGGCTTGAGGGCTTGCCCGTCGATCGTCACTGTTGGAGTCAGCGTGTTGTCGAGAGGGCATAGCCCGGGGGGCATGTTGATGCTCAGGGCCCGAACATTCTTGGTTGAGATTTGAATGGACGTCGCGTCGGTAATCTCAGCCTCGACCTGTGCTCTCTCCCAGTGCTCTTCGAGTCCTTGGAGTTCAATCCAAAGCATTTTGGAGTAGCGAAGGGTATAGGTAACAAATTTAACTTTCGCGGGCACCGGGTTTCGGCCTTGCCGCGCGATATTGTCAATCAGACGGTTGATTTCAGCCTTGGCTTCGGGGTGGTAGCGATGTCCCGTATCCGGGCCGATAATGTGGGTGAGTTCCATGCCTTCTCGCTCGAGGGCGAGGGCCATGATATCGGCCGCTTGTTTTTGACGGTCGATGCCACCGCTATAGGCGACCGTTGGGCAATTGTAGAGATTGAGTGCGTAGGAGGTGGCATCGTACCAGTGCCACAGCTTTTTCTCATACCAGGTCGGCGTTAGGGTTTCCTTTTGAAAAACTCTCAGGAATTCGGGCGTTTCAGAAAAGCCGGCACCTGGGGCTGCGCCTGCCCAGAGGCCTGAGAAATGGGTGGCAAATTGCCAGCAGGCGGCGCCTCCCATGGAAAACCCTCGGACTAGGATTCGATTCTCATCAATCGAATAGTGCTTTTTGACATCTTCCAGGGCTTCAAAGAGATCGACTTCGCCGGCAAATTTATTGGCGTTGCAATAGCGGCCGTAGAGATGGAGCACGATCGTGTTTGGCGGCGTGAATTGCCCGGGATTGCTCAGTCGTTGATCAATGAAGCTGAGTTCGGTGAGTTTTTCTCCCCGACCATGGAACCAGGTATCGAGTCGAAGCGGTGTAGCTGAATTGAGGTCTAGGGTGTCCGGAATGACGAGCCCATAGGGTTGAACGGAATCATCGATTTTCGATCGATAGGCCCGAACAACAAGTCCTGTTTGGCGATTCCACGGGACGCTGCCCTCTCGCAAGGCTTGTGCCCGTTCTCGAGCGAGAGTGATCTGTCGTTTTGCCGCCGGGATTTCTGTCTTGGGCTTGTAGAATTCATTGTAGTCCAGGGCGTAGCGAACCGCTTTATGAAAGATTTGAATGTCAGGAAGGTAGGCCAAGAGATCGGGCTTCGTGGCCAACCGCTCGCGTGTCGCCTCGATTTCGTTTGCGAGGTCCTTGAGCGCGGCTTCGAGAGCGTGACGATCATCGATGCTGATGGCCACACCCACGGGAGGGATGGGGCGAACAGTATCGGATCGATTATCAGCGGGGCCGTCTGCGGAGACGGTTGAAGCAAGAGCGCAGAGGAGCAAAAGGGTGCAGAGCACACCTAGCGTGCTGGTGATGAAAGGACGATGAGGCATGCGGCTAGACAAAACGATCGAGCAGGCTTGGCAAGAAAAAAGGGAGCTGTGACTGAGGGGGCGGAGGACGTGGTTCGCGTTGAGACCGGCGTTGGCAGGAGCTCATCATACGGTCTCGAGACAGATTGATGCCTTCTCGCCGTTATTTTTCTGTCCCTATCGGACGGGTGTCACTAGTTTTTCAAGCCCTGTCAGAGATCATGCCAGATGATTCCTAACAACAAACTAAGACCGTGAGCACACGTGTGAAACAAGACTACGATGTGATCGTCGTTGGTGGCGGTGCGGCGGGTTACTTCGCGGCTATCACTTGTTCGGAGCATCATCCAGGCTTGCGCGTGGGGATTCTTGAACGCGGGGCAAAGGTCCTTAGCAAGGTGAGCATTTCAGGGGGAGGGCGCTGCAACGTGACCCATGCCTGCTTCGATCCTGCTGAACTGGTCGAGTTTTATCCCCGTGGAAAGCGCGAATTGCTTGGCCCCTTCCATGCTTGGTCGCCGGTCGACACGATTGACTGGTTTGAGCGTCGAGGGGTGGCCCTTAAGACGGAAGCCGATGGGAGAATATTTCCGGTTTCGGATCGCTCTGAAAGCATTGTGAGCTGCCTAAGCGAGACCGCTTCAGAGTCAGGGGTACAGCTCCGCACCGGCGTCTCGGTAGAGCGGTTTGTTGCCACAGAGAGAGGCTTTGAACTCTTGGTCGCGAACGAATCTCGTCTGACTTGCCGTCGACTCCTCCTTGCCCTTGGCGGGCTGAAGGAGGGGAAACTCACCCAGTGTTTACGCGGGTTAGGGCATACGATTGAAGCGCTGGCTCCGGCTCTGTTCACCTTCCATATCGACGATGCCCTTCTCCGTGGTCTCGCTGGACTGTCTGTCGAACAGGTGGGGCTTACGGTTGATGGGAAGGATGTCAGGACAGAGGGGCCACTGCTTGTGACTCATTGGGGGGTAAGTGGGCCAGCCGTACTGAAACTCTCCTCGTTCGGGGCTCGGTGGATGCGTGCCTTGGACTATCGTTTCTCGATGAGTGTCAATTGGACTCGGGCAATGAGCGAGGCATCGGTTGTGCGCGTGTTAGAGTCTCAGCGAAGTGCTCAACCGCGTAAGCGGATTCACGGAACGCCACTTTTTGGGATTCCTCGTCGCTTGTGGGAGCGCTTGGTGTCGACGGCGACGAGCGCCAGCGATCAGAATTGGAGTCAACTTTCCAATGCAGATCTGAGATCACTCAGCCAGGGGTTGACTGACTGTCGTCTCACTGTAAAAGGCAAGAGTATGAACAAAGACGAGTTTGTGACCTGCGGAGGAGTGCGTCTCTCTGAGGTTCAGTTTAAGACCATGGAAAGTAAGAAGCAGTCCGGTCTTCACTTCGCCGGAGAGGTCCTGGATGTGGATGCCCTCACTGGGGGCTTTAATTTCCAAGCCGCTTGGACAACCGGCTTTCTGGCTGGGCGAGCAATGGCGACATCGCTCAACCGTTGATTTTTGGGTGCACTGTAGGGTGCAGGCAGGGGGAAAGGGAACTGGGGACTCGCTTGCACGAGTCCCCAAGAAAATTAGGCCGCAGCCCCGTTGGTCAACATCGATAGCTGTTGGTGAATTTCTCGCTGGGCTTCTCGCCATTCGTTCATTGCGATCCGGACTTGGGTGGTTGCCTCGCTAACGTGGGTGCGGATCTCATCCAGTTTTCTACTGGATTCCGCTACCTGCTTCTTAGCCGTGGCGGTGTAGAGTTTCTTTTGATCTTCCCAGTGCGATACCGCTTCTTGAACGCGATCATGCGCCGTTTGCCAGAGGTTTTGGAGTGACTCGGGAAGCTCGATGGCGTGAGTGTCGATCCGTTCGGTGATCGCCCGTTGGTGTTCGTTGATTTCAGCGCGGAGAATGCGCTCTTCTGGAACACGACGGAGATCGGAGGTGAGTCCTAGTTTGCTCAGCGCCCAAATGGACCACTTCGTAGGATCGAATTGCCAGGCTTTGACACCATTGCGATAGTCGGATTGAAACTCGTGATGAAAGTTGTGATAGCCTTCACCAAAGGTGAAGAGAGCCATTATAGCACTATCTCTAGCCGAATTCTTCGTTGAGTAAGGTTGGTTTCCAATAAAGTGGCAAAATGAGTTGATGCAGAAGGTCATGTGATGGACCGCCACGACTCGAGCGACGCCGCCGATGAGAAAGGCTCCTAGAGCTCCAATCCAACCGTTCCAAAGAAAACCGAGGAGCGTTGGGAAGACGAAACTCGCGATGAGGGCGATTGCGACGTAGTTCTTGTGTTGCCACATCACTAGCGGGTCTTGAGCAAGGTCTTTAACATTCTCTAGATTCGAGCTTGGTTGGTGTTTGAACATGATCCAACCGATATGAGCATGGAAGAACCCGTTGTTGATATTGTAGGGATCCTTATCATGATCAACGTGCTTGTGATGATCTCGGTGGTCCGAGCTCCAACAGAGGGCTGAGTTCTCAAACGTTGCTGCTCCGAAGACCAAAGTAGACAATTTAACGGGCCATTTCGCCTTGAAAGAAAGGTGGGAGAACAGTCTGTGGTAACCGAGCGTGATGCTAAGGCCGGTGGCGATGAAAAGGCTGAGGAACAGAGCGACTTGAAACCAATCAAGCCCGTAGGCCCAGATATAGGCCGGAACTGCTGTGATTGTTAGCAAGGCAGTGCCGGTGAGAAAGATACTATTAGTGAGTCGAATGGTTTTCGGTGGTGCTTGGCCCATGATGTTTGCTTGTACTACGTCTTCTTAAATTCGTTCAGATCTGTTTCCGCGGCTTCCCTCTGGGCCCGGAATGAGCCCGTTTCGAAAGCGTGTTGGCTGGCTGAAACAGCTTGGAAATGGCCCGATCTGTCAAAAAATGTCCGAGAAGCCCATTCCATGCCTCGGCGGACGGCGGTTATTTAGCTCAATTGGACTCCGATTGCAAACCTCCAATTGCGCTAATCTGACCCTCCATACGGAGGCTCCGGGCGACGTTCGATCGAATTGAAGCTTAGTACAAGCAAAAGGGAGCCGTGATATTGGCTCCCTTTGGTTGTAAAATGGTCAAAAGTCTACGATCAAGGCATCCAAGTCGGAAATTTCTTATCGCGATCTCGGCCGACTTGTTGATAGGTGCGATGCCATTTGAACGTCCAAATATCTTTTGGCGACCTTGTTGCCCGAACGGAATTGTCGAAAAAGAGAATATTGATCCCCTTGTTGTGCCGGCTAAAGGCAAAATGCTTCGACTCGGCGCCGGCGCCAGACCATTCGCCATTGTAGGCCGGTGCGGCATCTTTCGTCCCGTTACGATGATCGGGACCACCGCCTCGCCACATCATATCTGAGAATAAGGGGATCTCGGTAGGAGCGTCTGGTACGTTAAAGGAGCCCCAATGGTCGGCGCGAGCGCGGCCCTGAATATCCGTTTTTGCTTTGTAGATCCAGTTGTTGCTGCCATAGCTTGCGGTAATTCGTCCGTCGTTGACTTGATCGCCGGCAAAATCCGGGAAATTGTACCCCGTGCGCGCACCACCATAGGCGACGAGCTGACTTTCTGGTGTATCGATGGGTTTCTTGATCTCAACTCGCGTGCCTCCTTGTCCACGACGAAAACTGGCGTCGGGGCAGTAGAGGAGCTGAGTTTTCTCTCGGTAATGGCGCGCGAGCGCTCGAATCCATTCGCCTCGCGCCCAGGCTCCTTCGCCGCTACTAAAGTTACCTTCATTATCATCGGCGTAAATTACCCAAATAATACCCCACTGCTTAAGATTTGAAAGACAGTGTGTCGCCTTGGCCTTTGACTTTGCCTTGGAGAGTGCGGGGAGCAACATTCCCGCGAGAATGGCGATGATTGCGATCACCACAAGCAGCTCTATGAGTGTGAATCCTTTGTGGCTCAGAGGTCGTTGGTTCTGTTGCATAACGTAGGTACAGTTTCTCGGTTCTTTCCAGACCGGTGTTTGGGTTAGGGGGATTATACCGAATCAGAGGTCTTTGAAAAGTGTGCTTTATCTTGCACATCCATTTTTTGGAAAAATGAGAGTATTGGGGGTGTTTATGCTACGTGTACGTTCTAAATTCTAGGCGAATGGCCTCGTGACTATAAGAATTATGAGTTGCCACTTCGACGGGGAGTGCCGGGCTACCGGGAGAGGGTCATGATTGTTTTCAAACGATCATGTGTTTCAAGCGAAGCGTTGCTGGGTGAGTGTCAGTGTGCTTCGGAGCTCGAATTCTTCGAGAGCTCCGCATGCCCATGCATTGCCTTATTCTGGTAGAGATGCTTGGTTCGTGTTCTTGCGCTCACTTTTCACTATGAAGAAGACGTATGCGGCAACGATGAAGATAAGGAAAAGAAGCTGCCAGTATGTCGTGGGGACAATGCCCGTGACCAAGACCGCTTCGCTAGGTTGCTTCGGGTCATAGAAGACTTCGATGGGCTCGCCTTTGGGAAACTCCTTCTCGCCCCATACTTGAAGCTCTTGAGCTAATTCGCCGTGGAAAACCACGACGGTACCGGCGACATCGATCGCTGAGCCTTTAAAAGTCTGTTGGTCTACCTCATACTGATAGATCAACATCAATCCCAGGCGTGCCCCGGCGCCTTCGCGATCAACCGGTACGATCTTGTGATCAATGACTGTTCCTTCCACCACGGGCCAACTCGTGCTGCGGGGGCCATCTCGAAATCCGCGATAGACCGTGGGCAGAATCCAGAGCGCGACGATTAAGACGAACGCGCCGCAGATGAGGCGGTTAACAAGGGCGCGGTGTTTGAGCCGAACGACGAATAGCAGCGTTTGCATGGATGGCTTCGATAAAATGTCGCGATGTGAGATTGGCGTGTGGCTTCGTCGTTCTACGAGCAAGCGCTTCTTTGTTCATGTGTGAAACAGATCGGAATGAGAGTCAAGATGGATCTTAGTCATTTCTCCCATGCGGGAAAGCGAGAATCTCCCGCGGAACCGCGAGTATTGGGCTCTTTCGTCACTCATTTGCGTTGGGTAGCCTTTCGAGTAGGGAATCCTTGAAGCAACAGTGAAGTCCTTTCTGCAAGAATGAGGCTCTGCTTGGATCTGATGAAGGTCTTGCAAGAGCTGCTTGAAGTAGGTCCCCTCAATCCTTGTATGAGTGCGCTGCCTTTGCCCAACTCAAAATTGGCGTAACCCCGCCAACGAGGAGCAAGGTGCCGTTCAAGTCGCACGGCGCATGGGAAGAGGTCGTGGACTAATGGCTCGTCTCATCGGTGCAGATCTATTTGCTCAGTAGGCAGACTGGAGCTTCGCGATATCAAGATTTACATGGATATTGTTTCCGTCCCAGTCTGATAAGAAGAGGCTGGAGCCGAGTTTGAACGCTGCTGTTTTATCGAGCGAGCAAGACAATGACGCAGGTGATTATTATGGCTTTCCAAGCACTCGGTGATCAAACGAATTGAGGAAGCACAGGTCTTGCCGGAGTCGTCGAATGCTGAGCTTTTGTTTTGAGAGGTCAACCTTTAGTAGCTCTGGCATCGCGGGACAACGATTCATTTTGTTACTTCAATGAATGGTAAGTCGAAAAGGCATTGCTAACGGCTCCGATGAGTTCTTTGTGGGAGAATGGTTTTGCGAGGAATTGGATGTTCTGTTTCTCGAGCCATTCATTGGTGATGATTCCACCCGTGTGGCCCGAAATGAGGATGACCTGCAGCGTAGCTATCTTTTGTTTGAGCCTCAGGGTGAGTTCCTTTCCGTCGATTCCGGGCATCCTAATATCACTGACGAGGACCCCAATTTCTGTGGGGTGGCCGCTGGCGAAATCGAGTGCTTCGTTGCCGTTTTTCACGACTTTGGTGCGATAGCCGTTGGACTTTAGCAAACCTTCGATCGCGAGACGAATGGCTTCGTTGTCTTCACAGACCAAGACGTACTCGGAAGGGGTGGGGGAAAGGCTGTCTCTTATACACATCTGACGCTGCCGACGA
>CAJXVR010000140.1 GCA_913061285.1 uncultured Verrucomicrobiota bacterium
ACTAGATCGCTCGTCGGCAGCGTCAGATGTGTATAAGAGACAGTCAGTGTGGCATTCCTTTTTGGCTACAGCTTTGGCATTAGCTCGAGACTCGCCGCACCGTCCACCACCGAACTACAACAACGATTGCATACCGAGATCCAGCAAGCCATTGCTCGATATGACGCCGAAAAATCGACAATTGAGGCAAAGGAAATTGAGGATCAAATCAAAACTTTAGAAACGCTGATTTCCACGCAGGGCCGAAGCACAGATCTCGCCATTGCCCAGCTCCACCAAGAGACGGCCGCTGCCGTCGAGCAAATTCATGTTCAACTCGAAACCGTCGCTCTCGTCGGAGAAGGACGCTATCAACAATCACTTAATCAACTCAGCGTCCTGGGACATAACCAATCTAGTCTTCCAATCCTTCACACCTCACACCCATTCAACCGCTAATGAAAAATTTGATGAAAAAAAATCCTCCCATCACCCTCTTCCTGATTCTAATCAGCACAATCCTAACTCACTACGAATCCCGCGCACAGGACGCCTTCGATCGCGTCGAATCCAAACCGGCACTTCGAGGAGGGGCGGATACGGGACTTTTCTCAGCGACTGATCTTGCAGAAATCGAAGCAGCAAAAGCCCTTCAGGGTGACTTTCCTCCAGCAACAAATGCGGGTTCAGCCTATCGCCCGCCCCTCATTATCAGCACACACGTTTTGGATAATATCACTATCGCAGATATCGAAGAAGATATGAAGATCATGGCAAGTCTTTTGAACGACACCACGGGAACATCAAATCGAGCCGCTTGGGCGAGCGGAATTCCACTGATCAACTATTCCAAGAGCCAGCGCAATCGAGACATCTACATTTCCGGCACCGGTGCCTTGTTCTTTCTACAAGTCGATTTCCCGCTCATTGGTCGATCCGACAAAGAGCGAATCGTCGAAGATACTCCCAAGGACTCGGCCTGGGAACGAGCTCGCCGTAAAGTCCAAGGCCAGTCACCCCGTGCGAATATGGCATCTCAGAGAATGTATCACGCTTTCAATAACGGCCACCCCGTACGACCAAAGCCTTTCAACGCTGAGCAGGTGAGCGTATTCAGAGCCAAACTCGTTGAGGCCTTGGCCAGTGCTAGCAATATCCGAGCCCTCAAACCCTCAGAACAAGTATGGCTCGTCGTTGAGGGACCGACGGAATTCGATCGTGCTCCTTCCTCTTCACACTCAGAACACGAAGTTCCCGGCAGTCCCACCGCATACGCCCGAGCATACGACTCTACTGCCCGTCGATACTTCTTTCAAACGATACCGTCGCAATTGAATCAGACAGAGGGAAAGACCTCTCGGCTGACCATTTCAGCGACCAAGAGAGATATCGACGACTTGCATGACGGAACGATATCAATGAAAGACTTCCTAAGCCGAATGAATCAGCACACCCATTAAAAAGCGTGCTTTGATTCTCCCGTTCCAATGACCATTCCCTCTAAGTAAGGGAATGGTCAAGAACAGCTCTCCCGACAGCACTCATTTCAAGGAGAGCCAAGACTGTCTTTCTGAGAAACAGTTCACTCCTCAGCTCGGAAGAATCCACGGTGCCCGGTAGGGGCGATTCAACATGGATTGCGCCACATGGTCACTAACGACCTCTTCCCGCTCCGGATTCCAACGCAAATCGCGGCCTAGCAGCATGGCAATATTGCCTAAATGGCAAATCGAAATCGACCGATGCGCCTGCTCAATAGGGGCGACCGGTTCGTCACGTGAAAGGACGCAATCGATAAAATTTCGAAAGTGGTTTTCGCTGACCGCTAAGCGGATTTCACCGCGTCCAAATTCTTCGTCGATCAGAGACTTTGGATTCGCATCAAGTTTCCCCCGATCCACATAGACCCATCCTTCCGATCCCTTGAAGCGAACTCCCATCTTGAACTTGTCAGAAATCTTTAGCACGACGCCGGATCTGTAATGCGCCTCAAAATAATACTCGGTTGCGGTATTCCAAAGCTCATCTCCGGCCCAAACTCCCTTGGCATTCTTGATGGCCACAGGCCCCGTATAACTCGTCCCCATTCCCCACTGAGCGATATCTGGGTGATGCCCGCCCCAATCAGTCAGTTGCCCTCCTGAATAGTCGTAAATCCAACGAAAATTCACGCCCACTCGGGCTGGAGCAAAGGGCGCTAATGGCGCTGGACCGAGCCAAAAATCATAGTCAAATCCAGCTGGAACGGGTTCAGGCTGTTTCCGATGACCGTTCTTCCCCAGATCCGGACGCCCACCCGGAAGGCCACATTCAACCTCAATGAGTTTGCCAATCCGACCATTACGTACCAATTCGCAAGCGTGGCGAAATCGTCGATCTGATCGCTGCTGACTTCCTGTTTGAAAGACTCGACCGTATTTGGCAACGGCTTGACTCATTGCCCGCCCCTCCGCGACGGTCAAGGCAAGCGGCTTTTGGCAATAAATATCTTTCCCTGCCTTTGCAGCGAGAATCGTAGGAATCGCGTGCCAATGATCTGGCGTCGCGATTTCCACTGCATCGACATCGTTCCGATCAAGGAGATCTCGAAAGTCACGATGAGTAGCGCACCCTTTGTAGGTTCCCGCGGCCGTTTTTTCTCCATAGAATTGTTCGACCACTTCCTTCGCCGGATCACGCCCCGCAATCTTGCCGTTCCAATAACCGGGGCCCCGCTTGTTCACATCACAGACAGATACCACCTGCACACGATCATCCCGAAGAAACGCCTTCATATCATTCGTTCCTTGATTACCGGTTCCGATAAAGCCCATGGCTATCCGGTTGCTCGGAGCGGTCGCGCCGTTCAGTCCCAATACGGATGACGGAACAATCTGAGGAAACCCGATCAAGGCAATCCCCGACCCTAGGGAGCTGCGAAGAAATTGCCTGCGTGAAGGACGTTTTTCGATTCTAGACTGGTTTGACATACTTGTGCTGAGATTTTGGATTCACTCTTAACTATCAGACTTCCACAACGAAACAACCTCTATCTTTGGAGCGGCACAGCCGTTGAAAATTGATACCAATGGAATTCTCGCCCCTCACACGTCCGCTTCGCTGGAGTTGCGATCCGTTTCCCTGATCTCACCAAAGAATTCGATCTTGCCACACTTTGGGCATGCGTAGATCAAGTATTCTTCGTTACTAACAAACAGATCCGCCAAGTTTCCCAGGAAGAAGCCTAGAACCCTACCTCTCTCGTTAAACCGTTTCTTGCCGCCAAAGACCATAGAAACGTTGCAACGAAGACAGGCAAGAGCGCTTTTCGAATTCGCTTTCTTTAGGTCGCTTGCATACGCGAGCGGATCGCGGTTCTTCGGACACCCACAGTTCCAACACGACTCCCAAGACTCGTCCTCGATCTCAACTTCACATGCCTTACAATTCCACATCGTCTTACTTTGGAGATATTCAAGTGATAGGATTTCTTCTGTTTCACAAAGCAGGCCTAGGAACCCATAGCAAACGATGAAGCATCAACTCATCTTAAGCAATTCTCTACCGTGCTGATCGAACACCCTAGACCGAACTTAACTCCGGAGTCTTTATCGAACTAAAGACCGTGTCAAATCTCAGAGACAAGTAAACAACCTTCGAGAGACCATCTTCACGCCCCTACGTTCTCCCTCATAGTCAAGACCTTGCCCCACTCGAACCCAAACACGGAATGAACGACAGAATCTCATGCGATGTACTGATAGGAAACGAGTCGCCTTGGAGCTAAACCTTTTGTTGAGAGCTAACCCATCTCTCGGAGGAAACAATGGCGACGCCAAATCCAATTACACAATTCAACAAAGAACTTTCCAATCAACCTTTGGAGCAAGTCGATCTCAGCGCCGAAAAGGAATCTAGCGGCGAGCCCCCCGCCTCAAAGCCCTACGAAGCTCATGATGACGTCGAATCAAACTGGGAGGGAGCAGAATCAAGCGGACATTCGGCAGCCAAATCGGAAGTAGACGACTTCGGCACACTTTTCTGCGAGACCTTTAAAATCCCTAGCAGCGAGTTCAGCAAAACTCTCCTGAATACCAATGTCCATTGGTATTCGAAGCTATTGACGAGCCTAATCGCCACCCTTTTTCCCAGCGTGTTCTCTGAAGATTTTCGACACCTTGAGCGTTTGCGGCAGACACGCAACCGGCACGAATATGTCTCTGAGATGATGTATCTCGCAGACTACCACAAACAGCATCTCCCGATGTGGAGACGAGCCCTCGGGCTTCGAGTGTCGATCGGAAAGCTCTCGAGATTGTCAGTTTTGCTTCGATCGAAACCCAAACACATCTAATTTCCCCTACCTCTGTCCTTCAGGAGGGAGTCAAGCCCACTCCTTGAACTGGATTTCTCAGTCCAAGAGGAAAACTTCGCACGCTGTTCAAGCAGAGCGTGGCTCGACAAGTTCTGTCGTGTTTTTTGAAGCACGACCGTGATTCTGGTGCCTTTCCTTAGTTCTAGGAACGCCATTGAGAGCCTTGCCTCCATCTGCCTTCCCGTAGAATACCAACCCAAGCCCCTGCTGCCCTCGCAAACAAATCGGATGAATCGAGAGACCAGTGGGCGAAAACCTCCCTTACAAATCGGCATCTTAGAAATATTTGGGGTTGAAGCATTTATATTCCGTTTCACTGGCCCAAAGCGTTCCAAAAGATCGCTTATGCTTACGGAGATCAAGATAGGTCTCTCATTCGGCAAAGAAAACCGCAACATACGCGACCCAAATCCATGAGACTCAGGGAACAACAGATTGAATCAGGAGAAGAAGAGTGCCTGACCTCCGAAGAGATTGCCACACACGTGCGACTCGCCCGTCAAGGAAACGACGCATCTGCCGAAGCCCTGATTCGATTCCTCCATCCCGGTGTCTCGAAGATTCTCAATTCACGGCTACGAACGACTCAAAACCGAGAGGACGCCGCCCAAGAGATCTTCATTCGTGTCTTCAAGAAACTGGATCAGTACTCTGGCACCGTTCCATTGAACCATTGGGTGAATCGCATTGCAGCCAATGTCTGTTCCACCCAATATCGCAAGACCAAATCGAACAAAGAGTTGCGACTCAGTGACTTAACGGAGGAACAAGAGAGCTATATCGAATCAGTCACAATGCGAAACGCCACCGATGATCCGATAGCCCAATTCACACACTGTGAATTTCTCGATCAACTCCTGAGTACCGTTAGTAACGATGACCAACAGGTCATTCGATACGTCTATTTGCAGGGACTTAGTCATCGGGAAGTCAGCAAGCTAACAGGATGGAGCCAGTCTTCATCCAAGGTGAGAGCCCACCGAGCAATGACCCGAATTAAGAAAAACTTCCAAGCCCTCCAGAATCGTAAGCCCCTTGAGTTTGCCCCGTCCCAACATCAGGCCCGTGGCCCTCTTCGAACCGCCGCATGACTACGTGGGGCTGCAAGAGGCGGAAACCAACGAGGGAATCTGCGAAAAAGTGGCAAACGAAAAATCCAATCCGTTAAAGAGACGAACGCTCTACTCCTCACCGATTCCCCCGCCCAAACCTCTTGGTTTGCTGTTCCGATTCTTGGGCACACACGACTAAGTCTCCTACACAAGCTTTGACTCGACAAGCTGACGACAAGTTACAGCCGACTTGAGGCACTCCCAAAGGCCGGGCAAAGCGGCGGGCCGCCCCCAGCCTATTCAAGACTCTCCCCGTCATAAGATCTACAATCGACTCCCATTGATCAGAATGCTTCAATTCCATAGATTCGTGCCATGAAGCGTTCGTATTCCCTCAAAGCTCTCTTCTGGCTGCATTGCCAGATTCTTCACTTTGCGCTCACCTTAACCGCTTCCCCCCAGGACACTGGAAACCCGATGGAGCCGGTCGAAAAGAATCCACTGGCGACGTCGAGCCAAGAAACTAGCGAACAACCCACCTTCCACGTTTCGAAAGGCTTAGATCCCGACGGCTCGCTCGTCAGGAATTATCGGAGAGGCTTGGAATTTGCCGTCGACTACTTTGGAAACTACGGTCCGTATCATGTCTATCTGCTCGGACCAGGAAACGAGCAAGACATCAAAGATATCTTTCGAGAAAGAGCGTCGACCCGAGCCATACCCGGAATCACGCAATCAGAAGCAGAACAAGTCGAAGCGTTCCTCAAGCAGCCAAACATTCTCTCAGAGATCGCAGCAGTCATTGCCGGCGAATCGACGGGCGGACTAACATGGAGTTCCCCCCAGTGGCGGGTTTATGAGGATGTCACAACAAATGCTACGGAAAGAACCAAGGATCCTGTCGAGAACACTTCTGGGGCGATCCATGAGTATCATCACGTCTTTCAGATCGCCCACTGTGATCCCTCCCAGGAACGCTCATCAGATCGAAATCTCAACTCTTGGATGCTCGAAGGCATGGCAACGTATAGCGCAGCCTTGTTCACAGAGCGACTTGGATTGAGCGATTTCAAACAATACATGCGTGATCTAAGGACAAGCGGGGCAAATATTGGGCGCCCAGGGATCAATGAATTCTTGGCAGAAGCACAGAACCCTCAATTAGACAACGAAGCTTACTGGGACGAAGGGCCCTATCCACAAGTCTACTACATGCTTGGAGCGTGGGCGACTGCCTATCTAATCCATGTCCACGGCATCAATGAAACGACTGTTCTCAAGGACTGGTATTTCGACGTCCCTACCCTTGGAAAATCCGTGGCTTTCGCCAAGCACATGAAAATTACTCTCAAGGAATTCTACCAGGCATTCGATACTTTCATTAGACAATCCGATGAGGCCGTGATGAAGATCTTCACAGACGCCTAGCCCGGCAGCATTCTTCGTTAGAGCCTCTTCCTAACGTTCAATCGCGAGCGTCGAGCACGGAACGTCTCGATACCGAGAAGGACGGTTCCTGATCCTGGGACCACCCACCGCCTTCACGCTCAATTGACCTCGACGAAACCACCGAAAACCACCCCTCTTTGAACTTGGCATACTTGATGCGGAGGGAATGGTATGATGGCAAATCACAATCACTCCTACATCGGAAATTGGGGTAGTTCCATAGATTCAATTCAACCAGACACTAATCCCTACGCCACTCCGCTCGACATCTGATTTTCATCCTAACACCGAGAATCGACTCTTGTCTGATCGTATGAACAACCTCAAGTTTGCCTTTCGAAATCTCGCAGCCCATCCCTGTTTCGCCGCAGCTGTGATCACGACTCTTGCCCTCGGAATTGGAGCGAACACAACCGTGTTTACACTGGTCAACGCGGTCCTATTCAAGCCGCCCTCGATTCCCGGAGGAGACCGATTAGTCATCGTGAACAATCAGAATTTAAGCCAGGGCTCAAACACCTTCAGTGTTTCCTATCCAGACTTCCAAGACTACAAGAACGAATCTTCAAGTTTCGAAGGCTTAGAAGCTTCACGAGGTCAATTCATGGTCATCAGCGAGACTAGCATTCCTCCGGAACGGATCAGCGTCGGGAACATCTCCATCGGGATGTTTGGGATGTTCCAGACTCCGCCACTTCTCGGCCGCAATTTTTCTGACCGAGACGATAATGCAGGCGCCGAACCGGTAGCCGTCGTTAGCCACCGGCTCTGGAAATCACGCTTCAAAGGGCTCGCTACCATCATCAATCGTTCAATCAAACTCGACGGCACTCCGACAACGGTTATCGGGGTCATGCCAGAGGGTTTTAGATTCCCAAACAATGCTGATATGTGGATTCCTCTTATTCTTAATCCCTCTCTCAACGATCGATCCCATCGCAATCTTCAACTCTATGGCATCCTCGAGAAAGGCGTATCGATCACCGAAGCCAGAAGCGAGTTGAGTGCGATCGCAAGTCGCATCGCGCAATCCTCCCCCGTTACAAACGAGGGCATCGGTGCCACTATTCAAACCTTCAATGAGAGATCAAACGGTGGAGAAATCAGAATCGTTTTCTTAACGATGCTTGGGGCTGTCGCCTTTGTCTTGCTGATCGCCTGTGCCAATATCGCCAACCTGCTTCTGAGTCACAACATCGTTCGAGGACGCGAACTTTCTCTCCGGGCTGCCGTCGGGGCGTCCCGCCGACAAATCACCCAACAACTTCTTACTGAAAGTCTTGTCATCAGCGCGATTGGCGGGCTCTGTGGTCTCGGCATCTCCTTGCTGGGCGTGCACGCCTTCGATCTCGCAACAGCCCACATACGCCCGTTCTGGATTCAATTCGAAATGAACACGGTGGCGTTCGCCTATTTCGCAGGAATCTCAATCCTCAGTGGAATCGTCTTTGGACTCCTTCCCGCGCTTCGAGCTTCCCGTGTGAATCTGAATCTTACCTTGAAAGACGGAGCGAGGACCGTCACAAGCAAAGAAGGCGGACATCTCACCAGTTCTCTCGTCATTTTTCAGTTTGCGCTTACAGCAGTGCTGCTCACCGGAGCCGGAATGATGATCCGTAGTTTTGTCGCTTCTCAAACCCTGAATGCATTCGTCCCGACAAGAAATCTCTTCACCAGCCGGGTCGATCTTCCAAGAAATAACAACGAACGATACGCCAGCCCTGAAAGTCGAGTAACCTTCATGCACTCGGCGATCGAGAAGCTGGAGACGCTTCCCGGCGTCACCCACGCTGCCGCAGCTTCCCATTTACCCGGAATGGGATCCGTCAGCAGAACGATCGAAATCGAGTCTGAAGCCGGAAATCTATCCTCCTCCCTACCAAGCGCTTCATTCATAATTCAGACCACAGAGTATCTGTCGTGTATCCAACTTCCGATGCTCCAAGGAAGATTCTTCAACGATCGCGATGGCCTCCCAGGAAACGAGACGACCATTGTAACTCGTGAGTTTGCGGAACGGCACTGGGCAAAGAGCACTGCCATCGGACAACGTCTTCGTTTCGTACAGGACAATCAGGCTGGTCAATGGATGACCGTCATCGGAGTGAGCGAAGACATCGATCAAAGCCCCAACCAGGCTGCGGCACCTCCACTCCTCTTTATTCCCCATCGGCAAGAACCAGCGGGATTCATGTATCTCTTGCTACGTACCACTCGTTCCCCTGAAACAGTCGCCGCCCCGATGCGCGGGGCTATCCAATCCCTTGACCCCAATCTTCCCGTCTTCGACATCGCCACCTTTTCAGATGCGTTCGATCGCTCCCATTGGACGATTCGAGTCTTCGGAGTCTTGTTTAGCTCTTTTGCCGCCATCGGCCTCCTGATGGCATCGGTCGGCATCTACGGGGTTGTGGCCCAAGCCACAGCACGCCGCACCCATGAGTTTGGCATCAGAATGGCGCTGGGCTCGACTCGATCTCAAATCATTCAACTAGTGGTATCCAAAGGACTGCGACAACTAGCGATAAGTGTGTTCCTCGGACTAGTCTTGGCCTGGAGCACGACCGGTCTCATGGAGAAATCCGGCCTACTCTTCCAGATTACAGCCAATGACGCTCAAGTCTTCATTACCGTACCGACGCTCCTCGCAATCATTGGCCTCTTCGCCTGCTGGATCCCGGCACGCCGAGCAGCTGGGTTCGCTCCTATTGAAGCCCTTCGTAGAGATTAACGGAGCAACAACATTGGGCCTTAATAGAATCTTCCCAATCAAACCAGACAGGCTCCTACCAGGCCAAAACGAGAGGATAAAATGATTCTTACAAGGTAGATCCCACAAAAAAGCCCAAAAAACAGGCCCCGAGTAGCCAAGCCAAGCGGTTAGGCCAGCTGCTCCCGGTAGACGATACAATGTCCAAGAGGAATAATAACTGACAGGGCAGTCCAGATCCTTAGTGTCGCCTCATTGTGAAAAGAAAATCGATTCGACCAAACATCCGTCTCGTCATCGGGCTGTCGCTGCTGACGTTGACGCTGTTCGGTTGCAGCAAATCCGGTGTCATAGGCATCGAGTCCAGAGACCTACATATCGAACCTGGTGTCGGACTCGGTCCAATAAAATTCGGGATGCCTATGGACGAAGTCCCTGCCCTCCTCGGTGATCCAGATCCAGGGGCAGGCAAGGTTCTGCACTATCAGCGACTAGGAATCGCCATCATCCCGAGCAACGGCTCCCACGTTGGCGCGATCATGATGGGAGATTCCGCCGGAAGCTTTCTGGTTGATCGATTCCAAGGAGAGACCAAGGAAGGGATCGGTATGAGAGCGACAAGGGAGATGATTGTGAAAGTCTTTGGGGAACCTCAAGAAGCCAACACACCTCCCGCAAAAATGCTCAGAAGAGAAGAAGCCAGGCAAGGGCTCGAATCCATCAGCTATGATTCGGACAACTTAAAATTCGTCCTTAAGGATGGAGAGCTGGTTCACATCACGTTCCAAGCTCAGAAGAATTGAGTCCCCTGCTCTATTCTTCAGAAAGATCCTTGAGCAACTGCTGTTTAACGAGAGAAGTCACATCATCAATAGCAATCCTACTGTAAAGCAGGGAACTGCGGTATCCGCCCTTAAGAATAAGATCATATTTATCCTTAAATAACTGCTCCACCACCTCGACCAAGCGCTTCTCGCAGAGAAGGAGAATTTTCGGCTCTCCGGAGAAGCGGTTCAACACGCCCGAAGCCGCCTCAAGCGGATCAAACCTCTCTCCATTCATCAACGCCTTTTGCATTCTCCGTTCAGCGGCTTTTTGCTCGGACTTTGCCGCTTTGTATTGTTTTTCCAATTCTTGATTTCCAGGAGCACTCAACACCACCGCTTCGAGGAGAGCTTGAATTTCAGAGTAGTTAATCTTCGCGACGGTCGTTTGTGACTCTGCCGCCAATGATATCGAAACAGAGAAGAAATAGATCGCCACTAGAGCCAAAATGTTTTTCAGAGTCGTCATGAGTGATGTTAATTGTTTTCCGGGATTGCCCATTACTTCTTCATAAAGAAGACGAGATTATTATTAACCCATTCAAGAGCGACAAAACACAAGTCCAATCTCCGTCCAAAATCCAGCCAAGAAAATAGGCGCTTGGGAACATCCTTCGTAAGGATAAAGACAAGTCGGCTTGAATGAAGGCAAGGTGTCCTTTCAACCCTCTCGCCTAACCCAAGAATTCAATGGGCCAACGGCTCTCACCCCAATATCACAGAAACGGGAGATTACGAATTGAAGGGCAACGAACGTCTTCCATGCTCAAGACGGACTCATCGAGCTTCGCTGGAAGGATAGAGAGAATTCTAATGGGGTAAAGACGAGCGACGAAGCCTTCAAAGCGCATAACACTCATCGAAAACAAGTGGCGGAGAGAGGGGGATTCGAACCCCCGATACTCTTTCGAGTACTCACGCTTTCCAGGCGTGCGCCTTCAACCGCTCAGCCATCTCTCCTCCGCAAGACCGGCACTGTCGCCAAAAGCCTCCTTAATGGCAACGTTTTTCCCGCCTTTGAATAACGAAAGTTGTTTAGTCGTCGGTTCTATCACACCAAATCTTTGAGAATAAATTTATTTTTTCAGTAAGCATTGAATGCACGCTCATTCGATGCTCTGATACGCACTACCCATTTCGGATGCTTTTTGGAGAGGAAAAACGTGGATACCATCAGTACACAAGCAGTCAGTTTTGACGTCGGAGGCACCTTGATTCAACCCTGGCCATCCGTCGGAGCCGTCTATGCCTCGGTAGCGGCCGATCATGGCTTTTCTAATCTGCCAACAGAGCAGATCAATGATAACTTCGCCAATGCCTGGAAAGACAAGCGCGAGTTTCATTACAGCGAGCCGGAATGGCTCAGTCTGGTCCAACAAAGTCTTTCAGGGCTTGTCCCAGAAGATGAATCCGCCCGTTTTTTCCCTGCCATCTATCGTCGTTTCGAGGAACCGGATGTCTGGAAAATTCATGACGATGTAGTTCCCACCCTCGACGATCTTGCCGGCAGAGGATTCCGACTCGCCCTTGTTTCGAACTGGGATACGCGCCTTCGCCCGTTGCTCACGCACTTGAAGCTCTTATCATTCTTCGAAACCGCGACCATTTCGGGTGAGCTCGGGTTCACCAAGCCATCACCCGTTCTTTTTGAGCAGACGTTGAAAAAGCTTGGGCTTCCTGCCTCTGCAGTCGTGCACGTTGGGGATTCACTGGCCGAAGACGTCGATGGCGCTGAAGCAGTAGGAATCACCGCCATCATGATCCAACGCCAGGGGCAAAAGGCGGCCAATTCAATTGAAAACTTGAACGAACTTTCCAATCTACTCGTGGAAGCCTGGTAAGGAGAACCGCCTTATTTCAAAAGAAGATTTGCTAATAGTTCACAGGACCGATTGACGTTAACCAGTTTTGCTTATAAATATTGGCAGGGCCTTCGCTTCCCTCTCGCTAGTAAGTGTGATTCGACTCACCTTTCGAAGTTGATGAGCGGCATGGGCAATCGATTATGAACTTATTCACCGCCATATTTCATTCGACCCTCGGGAAGAAATACCTGATGGCGATCACGGGGCTGCTGCTGATTTTCTTTGTCATCGGGCATATGATCGGCAATCTCCAGATCTTTCTCGGGCCTGAGTCAATCAACGCTTACGGGGCGTTCTTAAAATCAAAGCCAGCTCTTTTATGGGGAGCCCGTCTTGGGCTGTTGGCCACGGTGGCCGTACACATTTGGTCAGCAATCACCCTTTCCGCAAAGAACCGAGCCGCTCGTCCGGTAACTTACAAGGTAAACCGAAGCGTGGCCGCCAGTTATGCCTCTCGAACCATGATTTGGAGCGGGCTGATTGTGCTCGCCTTCATCATCTACCATCTGTTGCACTTTACCGTAGGCGCCGTGAATCCGGAGCTTCTCGCACTTAGAGATGAAGCCGGGCGACACGACATTTACCTGATGGTGATTCAAGGTTTCAGCCATCCTCTCGTCTCGGGTTTCTACCTTCTTTCGATGGCGCTCCTTTGCTCTCACCTCAGTCACGGAACAAGCAGTCTTTTCCAATCGCTAGGGTTTCGCTCAGGACAACAGAAAATATGGGCAAACCGCCTGGCACTGCTACTCGCTTGGGGCATTTTCCTGGGTAATAGCTCAATTCCGCTCGCAATTCTAATGGGCTTCGGAAAGGAGGCGCTCAAGTAATGAAGTTGGATGCAAAGATTCCTTCCGGACCACTCGACCAAAAGTGGGAGAAGCATAAGTTCGATCTAAAGCTTGTAAATCCGGCTAACAAGCGGAAATACGAGGTCATCGTCGTCGGTTCCGGTCTCGCCGGGGCCTCAGCGGCAGCGACGCTTGGCGAACTGGGCTACAATGTAAAATGCTTCTGTTACCAGGACAGCCCGCGTCGAGCTCATAGTATCGCCGCGCAAGGTGGTATCAATAGTGCCAAGAACTATCAGAATGACGGCGATAGCGTCCATCGGCTCTTTTACGACACGATCAAAGGCGGTGATTTTCGGGCTCGCGAGGCCAATGTTCACCGTCTTGCCGAAGTTAGCCGCAATATCATTGATCAGTGCGTCGCCCAAGGCGTTCCTTTCGCTCGAGAATATAGCGGAATGTTGGCAAATCGATCATTTGGTGGGGCTCAAGTCTCTCGAACCTTTTACGCTCGCGGACAAACCGGCCAACAACTCTTGCTTGGGGCCTATCAAGCCCTCAGCCGTCAAATCGCTGCGGGTAAAGTGACCATGTTCCCTCGTACTGAGCTCCAAGATGTGGTGCTCGTCGACGGAAAAGCCAAAGGAATTGTCGTGCGAAATCTTGTGACCGGTGAGATCAGTTCGCATGCAGCAGACGCCGTGGTCATGGCCACCGGCGGCTACGGCCCCGTCTTTTATCTCTCGACCAATGCCGTTGGCTGCAATGTCAGTGCGACCTATCGCGCCTACAAGCGAGGGGCGGCATTTGCAAATCCGTGCTACACGCAGATTCACCCGACCTGTATTCCAGTCACCGGTGATCACCAGTCCAAACTGACCCTAATGTCGGAGTCGCTGCGCAATGACGGACGCGTTTGGGTACCGAAGAAGAAGGGCGACGAACGGCGACCCCAAGACATTCCAGAAGCAGAACGAGATTACTATCTCGAGCGGAAATACCCCAGTTTCGGCAATCTTGCTCCCCGTGATATTGCTTCTCGGGCAGCTAAGGAAGCCTGCGATGCAGGACGGGGCGTAGGCCCCACCGGTCTCGGAGTCTTCCTCGATTTCCAGGATGCGATCGGGCGCCAAGGCGAATCCACCGTTCGCGAGCGCTACGGCAATCTGTTCGACATGTATCAGCGGATCACGGGAGAAAACGCCTATCACCAACCGATGCGAATCTTCCCCGCCGTTCACTATACGATGGGAGGCCTCTGGGTTGACTACAACTTGATGAGCAGCATCCCGGGACTATTTGTCCTGGGAGAAGCCAATTTCTCTGACCACGGGGCGAATCGACTAGGCGCCAGTGCCTTGATGCAGGGCCTCGCGGACGGCTACTTTGTCGCTCCATACACGGTCGGAAACTACCTATCCCAAGAAAGCCCCGCGGATCGGCCCAGCACCGACAGCAAGCCTTTCAAGAAGGTTGAAAGCGAAGTGAACGAACGGATTGATCAATTGTTTGCGATCAAAGGACGCCGCACACCGCGCTCGTTCCATCGTGAACTTGGCAAACTGGTTTGGGAATATTGCGGAATGGCACGAGATAAGGCCGGACTAACGAAAGTCCTCAAACTCATCCCTGAACTACGCGATGAATTTTGGGACAACCTCAACCTTTCCGGTGGCCCCAACGAACTCAACACCTCTCTCGAACAAGCGAGTCGAGTGGCTGATTTCATGGAATTTGCCGAGCTGCTCTGCACCGATGCCCTAAAACGGGATGAGTCTTGTGGCGGCCATTTCCGAACGGAGCATCAAACTCCTGACGGCGAAGCAAAACGGGATGACAAGAATTTCGCTTACGTTGCGGCCTGGGAATATAAAGGACAGAGCCGACGCCCCACCCTTCACAAAGAACCACTGGCCTATCAGGAAGTGAAAATGACTCAAAGGAGTTACAAATAGATGAACCTAACACTGCACGTATGGCGGCAAGAAAACGCCACTGATTCGGGTGAGTTCGTCACATATCTCGCCAAGGACGTCAGCCCCGACATGTCCTTTCTAGAAATGTTGGATGTGGTCAACGAAGATTTGTTGGAAAAAGGTGCGGACCCAATCGCATTCGATTCCGATTGCCGAGAAGGCATCTGTGGGACCTGCTCTCTGGTCATCAACGGCTCAGCCCATGGCGGTCAGAAAGCAACAACGGCATGCCAGTTGCACATGCGCAGTTTCAGTGACGGCGAGACCATCACGATTGAGCCATGGCGCGCTCGTCCTTTCCCGGTCATTCGTGACCTTGTCGTCGACCGAGGTTCCTTTGATCGCATTATTCAAGCTGGCGGTTACGTCTCTGCCTCCACCGGCGGGGCTCCCGATGCCAACACGATTCCGGTTTCAAAACCCAATAGCGACAAGGCGATGGACGCCGCTCAATGCATCGGCTGCGGAGCCTGTGTGGCTGCCTGTAAGAATGCCTCAGCGATGTTGTTTGTTTCCGCTAAGGTTTCGCACATGAGTCTCTTGCCCCAGGGTCAAGTCGAACGAGAACAGCGCGTGCTAGATATGGTTTCCCAAATGGATCAAGAAGGTTTTGGCGCATGCACAGTCACCGGTTCCTGTGAGGCTGTTTGCCCGAAAGAAATCAGCCTAGATTTCATTGCCCGCATGAACCGGGAATACGGCAGAGCCCTGATCAAGAGCTGTTCATAAGATCTTAGAAAGCCTTCGACGGGCTACCCATGCAGGCGCCCAAGATCAAGACAGCAACGGCTGGTTTCAGCCAGTGGCTGCACAGCGAGGGGCTGACTCTCTTTATCTCGACCTATCAGCATGATTGCCTCATCGTACTGTCCTCTGATGGTTCAGATTCGCTCGCGATCACGGGCTATCCCTTCGACCGCCCGATGGGAATCGCCGTGTCGGCAACGGGACTGAAACTCGCGAGTCGACAGCACCTCTGGGAATTCGACCGCATCTCTCCCCTCATTTCAAGCGGCGCCCCTTCGATCGACGCCGTCTATCGTCTCAAAGGAATCCAGGCAACCGGATTTCTAGACGCCCACGACTTAGTAGCGGACGGCAACGGCGATTCGATTCTCGTCGACACCCATCACAGCTGCCTCCGAAAGATCGATCACAGCGAAACTCCGACACCTATCTGGAGTCCCTCCTTCATTACAGATCTCGTTCCCGAGGACCGCTGTCACCTCAATGGTCTCGCAGCCGAGGATGGAACTCCCCGCTACGCGACCATCGTCAGTCAATCGGACGATGCCGAAGGCTGGCGAAGAGATCGGCGCTCAGGCGGTGCCTTGCTCGATATCGAATCGAATGCCGTCGTTGCCGAGAATCTTTCGATGCCCCATTCACCGCGAATCTACCGTGATCGCGTCTGGGTGCTCAACGCTGGCACGGGTGAATTTGGCTTTGTCGAGCCCAGCAATGGCACCTTTAATGCCATTGCCTTCTGTCCCGGCTTTCTTCGCGGCCTTGCCTTCTACAACGACCACGCCATCATTGGACTCTCCCAAGCTCGGCACAATGGCAAGTTCAAGGATCTCCAACTGGGCGAGACCCTTGATCGGAGAAATGAAGAAGCTATCTGCGGGATCATGGCTGTGAACATTGAAACCCACCAAGTCAGTCACTCGGTTCAATTCGATGCTCCGATCACCGAGCTCTTCGACGTTCAAGTAGCCCAAGGGGTTGGTCATCCGACTCTTCTCAAGTGCCAAGCCGCCGAATAATGCCGAAGCGCACAACTGGCTCAAGGAAATTGGGATGGACTGAAGCCCAGACTGACAATGCTACACCCCTGAATCACGTTCAGCCCGAGCTCCTTAGCTCGTTCCAAGACGTCAGGTGACTCAGTCCCAGGATTCAACCAAAGTTCCCCACACCCTTTCTCGGCAATCTCAGGTAGGAGACCGACGAGCACTGACGGCGCCACGTAGACACTCACGATATCGAGATCGGAAGCAAGCATGCCGATTGACGGCACACAGGACAGCCCCTCAACAGCAGACTGAGCGGGATGCACAGGGAAGACCTCATACCCTCGCTTAAGGTACGCTCGAACTGCCTTGTTCCCAAACTTTCCCCGATTGCTAGACGCACCGATCACAGCCACACGACTCATCGAGAAACCCTGCCCCCGGGGGAACAGATTGTAAACCGCTATCATGGCTCGAGAGTGACCAGCCTCAATTCGCTCGAAAGAAAATCAGCGAATATTTACTATCGCCCCATCAAATCGTTTTCGACTACTTTTTGGGCACACCCAAAGACAAAACACGGATTGAACGGACCATGAAGCACTCTCAAGCTACCCCACTGATTGCCCTACTTGCCTGTATTCTCCCCATCTTCGCTTCCCAATCTGGACACGCAGAGTCGGGAGCACCGAACGTCATCGTCGTCATGGCAGATGATCTGGGAATAGGTGATATTTCCCCCACGAATCCGAACTGCAAGATCAAGACCCCAAACCTTCAAAGACTGGCAGACGAGGGCATAACATTCCTGGACGCGCACACCCCAAGCTCCGTTTGTACGCCAACCCGCTATGGCTTACTGACTGGCCGCTACAACTGGCGTTCGCGTCTGGCCCGAGGCGTGCTAAGCGGCCGAAGCGACCATTTAATCCCTGCAAGCCGCCCAACACTCGGTCATCTCATGAAACGGGCCGGCTATCACACTGCCATGGTAGGGAAGTGGCATCTGGGCTGGGATTGGCACAAAGTTGATGGCAAGATTGATTTCACTCAAGCCGTCAAGAATGGTCCCGATATCAATGGGTTCGATCAATATTACGGGCACTGTGGATCACTAGACATGCCACCCTATGTCTGGGTAGATACAGGAAAGATCACCGCGCAGCCCAATCGCGAAGAAGGCGTGTCCAAGGCACAGAATCGATACGGCTGGTACCGAAAGGGCCCCATTGGAGCCGACTTTCATATCGATCAAGTGCTCCCTCACCTCTTCCAAAAATCCATCTCATACGTCGAGGAACGCGCGGCGGCATCCAAGGCTGGAACCCCCTTCTTCCTCTACCTCGCCCTGCCCGCTCCTCACACCCCCATCGTTCCTGTATCCCCTTTTCGCGGAGCCAGCGGAATCAATGACTACGCTGATTTCGTCGCCCAGACTGACTTCCACGTCGGGCAACTGCTGACGGCTCTGAAAGACAATGGCATCGATGAGAACACGCTGCTCCTATTCACTAGTGACAACGGCTGTTCTCCGGAGGCAAATTTCTCACTCCTCAAAGAGCACGATCATCACCCCAGTGCCACCTACCGTGGACATAAGGCTGATATCTATGAGGGCGGACATCGCGTCCCCTTAATCGCCCGCTGGCCAGCCGCCATTCCAGCCGGTCAAGAGACCAAGGCTCTCGCCTGCCTCACCGATTTATACACCACCTTTGAATCTCTGACCGGCCAGGAACGCCGCGACACAGGTGGCGAAGATGGATTCAACCTCCTTCCAGTCTTCAATGGTGCCGCCAGTTCAGGGCGCAGCACACTGACTGTCTCTTA
>CAJXVR010000141.1 GCA_913061285.1 uncultured Verrucomicrobiota bacterium
GTGTATAAGAGACAGTCCCTAGACTGTAGTCGCCATCGTCGAGCGTCGTGAATTCAAATCGTCCTTGAGAATCGGTTTCTCTATCCGCCTCGATGTGCCCTGTCCGTTCGGGAGAATAAGGATGGGGAAGGGCATAGACCTCTACTCCGGGGATTGGCCAACCGGTTTTCGCATCAACAATTGTACCGTGAATTCGATGGCCGGCTTTGAGTTGGATTTGTAGGTCGGTTCCGTCGGGCGTATAAGCCACTTCAGCTCTTTGAAAGCCTGGGTTATTCTGGAAGCGAATTCCGTAGGTTCCGGGGAGACCTGGAACGACGTTCTTGAAGACGAAGCGGCCCAAACGATCGGTATACTTGTCTGAAGTGCTGAATCCATGATTTGCGTGGGCATCAAAGCGATGCTCGTAGCGAGTATGAGCAGCTGGCTCGCCGTTTGGCTTAAGCACCCGACCTTTGACTGTAATTCCGGTTTGCATCACAAGATTAGCACTCAAGACCGGATTCTCCTCGGTGATCCCGAGCGGTTTGCTGAGGGCATAGGTGCTGTTGCGGTGCGCCACAATCATATAGGTGCCGCCGAGTGGGAGCGGCGTCGCGGTGTAACTCTTGGTCACATCTGACGAGGAAGTGCTGTTCTTAATATCAACATCGAGACTGCTGTTGGGGCGAGCGGGAGCTCTCTTGACTTCCACCAGGGAAATCATGACCCCGTGGGCCGCATCGCCGTTTGCCTCCTCGATGGTGCCGTAGATCGCGCCTGCGGGATAGCAGGTCAAATTAATCTCGAAGGGTTCTGTTCCTTCCGGGATGTCAGAGTGGTTTGTTGCGGGAAACCAGTATCCAGTGAAATGGTCGGGTTCGATGCGGACCCGGCTTCCAACGGTGACCGAGTAGTCAACCAGGCCGTCCTTGACCTCGAGGATCACCTCTTGGTAATCGAAACCTCCCCCAGGCTGTTTGATCGAAAAATTGGCGTATAGCGAGCCGCTAGCTTTTGGGTGTCCCTCGGGAGTGTTGAGGCGAATTCGGAGACGGCGATCTGCCAGTTTGGGGTGTTCGGGTTCCACCGTGTTTTCTTCGATAGCTTCCTGCGTGAGCTCAATGGCAACCGTTGTCACAGGAGATGTCAGTTCGTGGCTAGTGGTCACGGGGCCCGCGATGAGGGTTGCGGTTCCTGGCCAAAGGTCTTCAATTGTGAAACGAGCGGAATCATCGTCGATCTGAACGATGGCGACTTTGGCGCTACTGTCCGAGTAACCCTGAATATTGAACGGGTTTTTATATTGGATGGATGGGAGGCGCGTTCGTTTTCCTCCAATCCATCGAGTCCGCTTGTCGAGTAGCGAGAGATCTCCAGTAATGGTTCCGTTGATAGAGCGAGGGGCGCGAAGAATGAATTTCCGGTTGATTTCGCCGGCGGTTACGTTGCGGATCACATCTTTTCCGTAGCCAGGGGCGCGGACAAGAAACCAGTAGCTTGAATCTGTTCGAAGTTCCGTGAAGGTGAGTTTTCCTTGCGAATCCGATGTGGCGTAGAGCCCTTGACTGCCTTCACCGAAACTCATGTTCCTGAATCCTTGAATGCTCATGAGCTGAGCCGTGGCCCCTTTGATGGGCTCGGCCTCATCGTTGCTGACAATTACGGTCGCCGGAGCGGCTCGATTGAGTTGCCAGGTCTCGTTTGACGCCGGCGTGACGGTGACTGTTTGGAAATCCTCCTCATAACCTGCAGCGCGAAGTTTGAGCTGCATTGGGTGGGCGAGGGCGTTAGGAATCGTTATGACTCCGTCATCGTTGCTGATCGCTTCAGGGATTGGCGCATGGCAGGGGAATTCGTATCGTCCTTTGATTCTTGCCCCGCGGATTGCTTGACCGTTCTCATCGACGATTCTAAGCGTTCCCGTGAAACCGAGTTTCATCTCTATGACGATATTCGTGATTGAACCGGCTATTTCTCCTCGGAAGGGCCCCAGAAGTGCTGGGGCGTAATGAGGGGAATAGGCGGACATGTAGATCTGACCGGGGCGTACCTTGGCCGAGAATTGCTGACGGTTAGAGGACACGGAGTGGCTTGAGGAATACCCTGGTCGTTCACTATCTGCCGTGGTGATCAAGCCTTCCGTGACGAGCTCAGATCCATCGGCCGTCCGAATGGTTCCTTCAATGAGGACTCGAGATTCAGGTCGATTGGCGAGCTGTCGGTCATATTGGACGTGGGGATCGGTCGTGGGATGACTTTCCTGGATGGCTTGGATTTTCGCTATGCGCTCTTCTGGCGTCAACAGTTCTGCTCCAATGGCAACGGCGAAGCGACTGCCTTGGTGAAGGGCGAACAGCACGATCGAGCTGACGAGCAGGAAGACGGTGACGGCGGGTAGTGGCAGTTTGAGAGTAGGTCGGTAGTTGGGCACTAAGATTCGGCGGACGCGTTCAATGAGGCTCCCCGGTCGACGTTCCTCGCCAAAGGGAAGGGCAGCCATGGAAAGGCGCTGTTCGGTGGCATAGTCGGCGAGGGCTGTGGCGTAGTTTGTTTCACTGCCGATGATCTTGATCGCATCCGCGTCGCAGCAGGCCTCCCGTTCATTGCGGATTTGATGACTGATCCACCAGACGGCAGGGTTGAAGAATAAGAGGGTCTCGACCAAGAGTTGTCCCAAATTGACGACGTAGTCGTGTCGGCGGATGTGAGCGAGCTCGTGGGCAAGGATGGCCTCGAGGAGCGCGGGAGGTGTGTTGATTGCCAGGCTGGTCGGAAGGATAATGGTGGGCCGAAGAAAGCCGAAGGCAACCGGTCCCTCCAGCTGTTCTGCAAGCAATAGCCTAAGGCGTTTCGAAGAGGATTGGGTGCGTTGGAGGAGGGATTCGAATCGTTGGGCGAGTTCGCTCTGGGTTGCGGGCACGGCTCGATCACGCAGGTCTTTCAAGGATGCGAGGCTCAGCCCTAGTCGAATGATCATGATATCAACTCCCACAATCCAGAGAAGCAGGAGGAAGCCTTGGGCCGTTCCTTTGGATGCGCTCGGTTCCGTAGCTTCGAAAGACGTAGCCTCATGCCTCGAACTCTGCTCGTTGTGATCCCATACGATCTGTTCCGAAGCCGTTGAGTTGGGCGTGCTCGAACGGGGGGAGGCGTAGTCGAGGAAGGCCCAGGTGAGAAAACTACCGATCAATAGTGCCGCTAGCGCTGCCAAGGCACCGGCATATCGGAGCTGGGGACGATGAGCCGGAACTATTTTGAGATGCACGAAGAGCAGACCTGAAATCACAGCGCCCTGCCAAAACGTATGAAGCAAGGTTGCTCCGAGATGGTTCCAATGACTCGATGAGAGCTGATCAATGAGGTTCATGGTTTCTGCTTGGTATTGGTCTTCTTACGTTGATCGATGAGATTTCGAATTTCGTCCAACTCCGCATCGCTTACTTTGGTATCTTCTAGCAGGTGTTGCATGACGCTCGACACCCGCCCTCGAAACACGTTCTGAAGCAAACCAGCCAGGACAGGTCGCAAGGTTTCTTTCTGGGTTTCCGTGGGGTGATAGACATGAGCGGTACCCTTGCTTGTGCGATTGACGAGGCCCTTTTTCTCAAGATTCTGCATGACCGTCAGAATCGTTGTGTAGGCTCGATTCTTTCCGTCGGGGAGATTGGAGAGCACTTCACGCACGGTAGAAGGACCGTTCTCCCACAGGACGGACAGGAGTTGAAGTTCGAGATCGGATGGTTGAGTCGTTTTCGGCGGCATATCTACTAGAAATGTAATACTATAAACATAGTAGCTTGGTTCAAAAAAATGTCAACAGCCGAAACTGCTGACGTTTTGTTCGGCCCTTTAGCGAGGTGTCGCAATCGATAGTTTTCGAAATTCGACGGGTCCGTGGTCGCCCTGGATCATTAGCGGTCCGGGGGCGGCTTCATTGTTATCCAACGCGCCACCCGTAGCACCAGGGATCGTTTGGCGATCGATCACGCGTTCGCCGTTAAGCACCACGGTAACGACGCGTCCGATCAGGGTGACGTCAACCGATTGCCATTCTCCGGCGGGCTTTGCTGCATTGACTGAAGGGGTGAGAAAGCCATAGATGCCTCCAACCTTATGACTTTCGGGCTCATCACCGTAGTTGTCTTCTATCTGCATTTCGTAGCGGCCACGTAGGTAAATGCCGCTATTGCTCCCTTTTGGGTAACGAAATTCGGCGTGAAGCTTGAAGTCGTTGTAGGTCGTTTCGGTGATGAGATCGTTACCTGGGGTTGCGTTGGTAAGGATGCCATTTCTCACCACCCAACCGTTCTCAACCGATGCCGAGCGAGCCTTCCAGCCGCTCAGATCAGAGCGATTAAAGAGCGGCTTCATGGGGCCCCAGTTTGGCTGCGCCGATCGCTTAAGTTTTGGGGCGCGAGTACCGGCCCAGGTGAGGACTCTTCCGTCAATATCGGTGGTCGTCCCTGCGATCCCATTTCCATCCAAGTGCCCGAGGAAAACAAGGTCATCACTTCGTTTCTCCCACTGGGGAGGGACGGAGAAACGAAACTGATTGCCGTCAAACTCGACTTTGGCCACGGGGCGAGCACTGCCGAACTGACCGACGAAGGCTCCAACGAGACTCTTATTACCGGACTTTCTCACTTCCAGCCATGAGGGATGTACGCCTTCAGTGGTATGGACCGTGAGATTCCATCGTCCAATCAGCTTGGAGGCGTCTTGCGCCGTGAGACAGTGAGAGAGCAGGGGGGTGAAGAGCGCGAGGCCAATCGCCGGAAAGAGGCTGCCGAGGGTTCGTTTCATGCCGAAAAACTGCCGAAACCAGAAAATAAACGCAAGACATCAGGAACCAGAATTGAAATTTAGAGGGATGCAGAAGTCGGAAATCGGCTTGTTTTCCATGTGGTCCTAGAGACGATCGCATTAGTAGGGCCGGGCATTTCCGTGGCAAGAACGACGCCTTTGGAGAGCGTTGTATCAATGCGACGCTCTCCAAAGGGCATGACCCGCTAACGTGGCCAGTCATGTTCACGTCCAGCGGTGGATTAATACTTGCGTCCTCGATCCTCGTAGGGCCGTTCACTGAGCGTTATTATCGTGAGTGTAGACTTGCCCTCCGTATCGGTTATTGTGCCGTCAGCCTGATTCTATTCAGAGTGCTTGGCGGTTTGGCTGCGAAGCAAGTAGGCGCTGCCCTGCAGTGATTACGGGGTGTTCAAACGAAACGAACAAAATAACTATCCGTGGCTGTGGTTCGTTCCTTTGCTATGAATGAGAAGAATTCGGAGTATCTGGACAAAATTCTAGCTCTCGTCCTCTGGATGAAAGATAACGATGGGGAAGACGACGTGGCCATTTTTCCGGGAACGCTGGTGCAGGAAAACACTTCGCTTGTTCTCAAGTGCCATGACGAAAACCATCCTGAAATTCGGGAAGAGTGGCTATCCGGAATTACGAAGGTGCCGGACGATCTGAAAGAAACGCTTTTCGGCTGCAGTTTCCAACTTTCGTTGACTGTCCGGGACCGTGAAGTTGAATCTGACCCTCTTGTGGCATTTGGGCTAAGGTGACCAGTATGAGAATGATTCAGACTCAAGTCGTTTTCCCTTTGGTCACACTTGTAACGGCCTGTGGCGAGCACAGGGTATTCGGCGTTTTTCCTGAACCCGTAGACGCGCTAGAGGATAAAACGGAGTATCGCAGCGGCACTTACCTCTGGCGCCCAAGTAGGATATCGATCGCTTTGCATCAGGGAGATCATCCTGCTATCGAGGGGCAATATACTCGTCTGGATCAGAAATTACCTCCCGGAGAGTCAGGGTGGCTGGTGAGCCTCTTGGACTTACCGGAATCGTGGGAGATTCTGAACCTTGGCTTCGAGGGGCTTTCCATTGTTTTTCAGAACCAATACTCCGAGTTGTTTCGGATACAACCACCTATTCTCAACGAACTAAATCTCGCGATCTTGAAGGAAGGAGCCCCAGGGGATCCCGTGCTTGAGGCTCTTTGGAGAAAATACGCATCTAGACAAGAAGAAGGTCGACCTCTGAGAAGGGGGGATGCGATATGGCCCGCAATCGCTGGTTGAGCATTGCCGATAAGACGGTGTGTGGGGCAATCGGATGGATATCGGAGCGTGAAGGCGCATCGATTGCTCAGTGAGATTGTTCGTCTGGGGGCGATTTGAATGGAGTCGATCGAATGCAAGATCGAGGTCTTACTCGTATCTAATTGAACAAATTGTTCTTTTATCTCGTGCGGGTTCGTGGAGTATGGCCAACGGTCATCGCAGTGACGCAATTGAGGAAAGGCATTCGCATGAATCGTGTTCAGTTTAATCAATGTCGGAAGAATGCGAACCGTATGGAGGTGATGCTGCTTGTCGTCACGGCTGTGGCCCTTGGCGGCACCTTGTTCGCATTTTACTTCTATGGGGTGATGCTGTCCCTCGCTTTCTTGATTTTGGGGGCTGTGGCTCTTGGCCTTTCCCAGGTTTTTGACCTGCTCGGTGACTTATTCTCCGCCATTGCTTCATTAAGCGAGAAGAAGGCGTCACAGGTGCCGAAGGACGCGACACCGGATGCTGGGAAATGTGCTTAGCTATCGGTTTGAGGGTTTCGGAATTGCGGTCGTGTAGACTTACTTTGCTTCTCAATGAGTCTTTCTGCCCTTTCGCTGTGCCATATCGGGGGTGGCATGAGCCAAACCAGTCGAGGAGCTCAAATTCGGTGGCTTTGATATTCTGTCCATCCTGCGCGGTGAGTTAAAATCGCCACCAACGCGAACGATCTATTGCCGGAGCATCCGGTAGCAATACAGTCTCTACCACTGCGACCGGGAACATGCCGTCATTGGTGGTCGCGCCAACTCTCAAAGGCCGTCGATGACCCCACCAAGACCCGAGAACTTGCGACTGCGCATGCTGAGATGATCGATCTTCTGGCTACACTTATCGCTGCTAGACAAACGAAGGACAACAACGCGTTGCCGGTGTCCGGGGGGGGCAAGGTGAAATCCGGGTTTGAAACAGAGCTCGTTGGACCTTCCGAGCATGCCTTCGAGCTAGAATCTGGGGAATAAATTTCTGGCGTCAGGATTCTAAGGAATGGAGATCATCCGTGATGTCTACCGTCGAAGCGAAATCGATTCGCTTTTTGCGGCTGTCTCCGTGGTTGTATCGGTAGTTGAATATGCCTAGTCTATCGCTTCTAGCTAGTTTGTTGTGTGATCTATTTTTCCTTGAGCCATGAAACGTCTTCGATCTTTTGACTCGAACTCTGTCCCAAGTGTGCTGCGACGTGGGTTCACGCTGATTGAACTGCTGGTGGTGGTCGCAATTATTGCGATCCTTGCTGGAATGTTGTTGCCGGCTTTGGGTAAGGCCAAATCGAAGGCAAAGTCGATTAAGTGTATCAATAACCTTCGCCAGATTGGTCTCGCGATGTTTATGTATGCTGATGAACACGAGGACACCATACCTCGAGGGGATGCGGAGCGATGGTTTTTTGTTTTCATGCCCTACATTCCAGAGGGCGGTACGGTGGACGATTTTCGCAATATTAAGATCTTCAAGTGTCCCAGCTATCCCATCACCAAACGCTTGGAACATCAGGTGGTTTCCTATGTGGTGAATGCCTGGCGTTTTCGAAGCCCGGATGATCGCACGGGATTTCAGCAAGTGGGGGCGAGCAAAATAACCGCCTTTCAGGAGCCAAGCAATTCAGCCTATTTGTTGGATAGTGAGGATGGGGCGTGGCGTCCGGTGATTGATGGGTTCGGTGATCCGGAAACCGATACCTGGGTGAATGATGTTTGGAGTCCTGATCACTTGCCCTTCAATCGGCTTTGGAGCTTGAATGCTCAGCGGCGGGTTTCGGTTGATCGACATGCCAAGGGATCGAATATCCTCTATCTTGATGGGCACGCGGCTTATCTCGATGCCAAGGACATAAAAACCGACCTCTTCCGCGAGGAAAAACCCGTGAGCGGAAGAGGTCGTAATTAGACGGATTGTGCGTCGATCCGAGAAGTCTGGCAGAAGGGACTAGACCACCATCTCCCAGCCTTTGCGGTAGGGGCGCTGAATGTATTTCTTCAATTCAGGGCGACCCTTGATCGCGAGGTTCTCAGCGTCCCACTCGAGTGTTGTATCCGGAACACGTTGGGCGAGAACTCCGAGCAAGATTTGTTCGGTAAAGGGCCCAGCATGGATGAAATTTGACTGACACGCCGGGATGGCTCCGTTAACGGCATCCATCCATTCTTGGTAGTTGTCTTGGCGACTCGCCCGCGGCACGGATTGTGCCGGCCATTGGAATCCATCGAGATGGCTGCTTGGCTTGACAACCCAATTATTTCTGCTGCGATTGAAGAACAGCTTGCCCTTTTCGCCGACCACGACGCTGCCGTATTCCTTGAAGCTGAGGCCTTCAAGCACGTCGTTGTCAGGGTGGTTGTATTCCTGGCTATTCTTAACCAGCGCCCATTTGCTTCGGTCGAAATGCGCGTCGAGGTATCCATCGTACCAGAAGTATTTGAAACCATCCTCTGCAGTGTGCTCGCTCGCGCCAAAGTCCCAGGTGATTTTTGAATTAATCGGAGGAGAGAGGTCGGTGGCTCCTTGTTGTTCGGCGCGGACAGATTTTGGTGCACCGGGTTTGAGAGCCCAGTAGGGCATATCCATGATATGGCAAGCCATGTCGCCGAGGGCACCGGTTCCAAAATCCCACCAGCCGCGCCAGGCGAAGGGAGCGATTTGGGCGTTGTAATCGTGCCAAGGAGCAGGACCAATCCATTGTTCCCAGTCGAGCCATTCGGGCACGGCTTCTTTTGCAGGAGCGGTCTTAAATCCTTGGGGCCAGATGGGACGGTTGGTCCAGGCGTGAACCTCTTTCACCTTGCCGATGATCCCGGAGCGAATGAGCTCGACGCAGCGGCGCATGTGATCATTGGCGTGGGCTTGGTTACCCATTTGGGTCTTAACGCCTGTCTGCCGAGCGATCTGTGCCATCATGCGGGCCTCCCAAATGCCGTGTGTGAGTGGCTTTTGGCAATAGACATGCTTGCCAGATTGCATTGCGGCGGCGGCGGCATGGAAATGATGGTGATCTGGAGTCGAAATGGTAACCGCGTCAATTTTGTCGCCGAGTTTGTCAAACATCTCGCGATAATCGGTGAAAAACTGTGCTTTTGGGAAACCCTCGCGAACGCGCTTCATCGATTGATAGCGCCTCCCGGCATCGCTTTGTAGCTTGGTCGCATCTACCACATCGACGAGGGCAGTGACCTGGAATCCTGCTCGGCTCGCTCCTGAGGTGTCCGCCGCTCCTTTTCCTCCAGCGCCAATACCTGCCAGCGTCGGCTTGGTGAGTTGGCCCCAGGCTCGGCTGGGGATGAATTGAAAGGCGAAGGCCGCGGCGGCCGACTTGGCTGTGGTGGCGCCGAATTGACGGCGTGATAGCTGATTAGGTTTCTTGGAACTGGGCATGTTCGAAGTGTTGCCAAACCTAGATTGATTGTCGAGCTCACACTTTAGGGAAGGCTCGAAGTCTTTTGTCTAAGCAGAGCATGGGGAACATTCGCGCGTCTCGGTACTTTATTCTTCTCTTGCTTGCTTCTATGTTGGTCGAAACTAGTCCCCAAGAAATTCATGAATATTTTGTTGAGATTTGCTCGTGCGACCGCTGTTTTAATTGCGGTTCTTTGTTGGGAAAGCGGTGCGGTTGAAGCCGCGAAATCGCCCAATATCGTGATGATTCTGGTCGATGATATGGGCTACGGTGATTTGGGATGTTACAATGCGAACTCGAAGATCCCGACGCCCCATATTGATCGCCTCGCTGCCGAGGGCATGCGCTTCACTGATGCCCATGCTGCTGGGCCTCTTTGTCATGTTTCTCGCTATGGTTTAATGACCGGCCAGTATCCCTTCCGTGGTGAGCCTGAGGCCTGGCGTCGGAAGGCAACGATTGCCGATGATCAGATGACGGTTGGGAAGTTGCTTCAGTCGGAGGGGTATCAGACGGCGATGGTTGGAAAATGGCATCTTGGATTCCATGAAAACGGCTATGAAAATCCGCTTCCGGGTGGTCCGGTTGATCGCGGGTTCCATACCTACTTTGGTATTCGTGCCTCGACGGATATTCCGCCGTACTTTTACATCCGAGGAAATCAAGCCGTCGCGCCGCCGACGGCTCGGATCTCTGCGAATGATAGTGAGGGGTGGTCTCCGATTCAGGGCGCATTCTGGCGCGAAGGCGGCATATCGCCGGGGCTCGATTTGAAGTATGTCCTCCCTCGGTTCACGAACGAGGCGATCGACGTGATTTGGAATCACAAGCGCGAACATAGCGACGATCCGCTGTTTCTTTACCTGGCCTATCCGGCTCCGCATACCCCTTGGCTGCCGTTTTCTCAGTATATCGGGAAGAGTGGCGCTGGAATGTACGGCGATTTCTTGATGATGGTTGATGACAATATTGGTCGGGTGGTAGGAGCCTTGGACGAAGCAGGGATGGCAGATGACACCCTGCTCGTTTTTAGTTCGGACAATGGGCCGGTCTGGTATGAAGAGGACGTGGAACGGTTTGACCATGATTCATCGGGCGGATTGCGAGGGATGAAGGCCGATGCTTGGGAGTGTGGGCATCGTATGCCCTTCATCGTTCGCTGGCCCGGTAAGGTGAAGCAAGGGGCGGTGAGTCAGCAGCTAATTGGCTTCACAGATATGTTGGCCACCTTCGCTGGGGTCGTCGGTGCAGAGCTGCCAAGGGAGGCCGGACCGGATAGCTTTGATTTCACTCCCGTCTTGCTTGGGAAGCAAGCGGAGGAAGAGTCGGTCCGTGAATCGCTAGTCGTATTCTCTGGAGGTGGGACACCCACGATCCGCTCGGGACCATGGAAACTCATTGAGGGGCTAGGCTCTGGCGGCTTTTCGAAACCGCGCAAGGTAGCGCCTGAATTAGGTGGCCCGATAGGGCAACTGTATCACTTGGGTGATGATATTGGTGAGACGCGGAATTTGTATCAGGAACGGCCTGACGTGGTGGCGCGTTTGAAAAAAGAACTGAGGCGCATTCGCTCTGCGGAAGGGTCGCGCTCGTAGTATGGGATCCTTTGAATGCCTTCGAATGGTTGCTGCCGATGGAGGGAGTGGAGGGGAATGGCGCGAGCTACGGGTGAACAAGAGGAGCCATTGAAATGAAAAGGAAACTAAGATTGGAAAATAACGGTTCATTTAGTCGACGTGAATTTATTCAGCGAGGATCTGTCTCCATGGTTTCGATGACGATCGGTAGTTCACTGCTTGCAGAGGATTTACCCGCGCCTCGGACTCAAATCGGGCTCATTACGGATCTCCATTTTGCTGATAAAGTCCCAGCCGGTAGTCGGCACTATCGCGAATCGCTGCCGAAATTAAGAGAGGCCAGTGGCGCTTTTCACCAAGCGGAGACCTCCCATGTGATCGAACTTGGTGATCTGATTGATGCGGCGGATTCTGTCGCTAAGGAGCAAGCTTACTTAGCAACGATTCACCAGGAGTTTGCTAAGATTCCCGGACGGAAGCACTATGTCCTCGGGAATCACTGTGTCGACACACTGACGAAGGAAGAATTCTTGGAGGGCGTTGGAGCGAAGGGTTCTTACGAGTCTTTTGATGAATCTGGGTTCCACTTCATCGTGTTGGATGCGTGTTTTCGAAGTGATGGACAAGCCTATCAACGACGGAACTTCGAATGGACGGATCCCAATATTCCGGCTGCTGAGTTGGCTTGGCTGCAGCAAGATCTGGATCGGGCCTCCTTGCCGACCTTGGTCTTCGTTCATCAACGCCTCGATGTGGGACATCCCTATGGGGTCAAGAATGCCGATGCCGTTCGGGGGCTGTTGGAGCGTTCTGGAAAAGTGGTGTCCGTATTCCAGGGGCATAGCCATAAGAATCAACATCAAGTCATCAATGGGATCCATTATGTCACGCTCAAAGCGATGGTCGAGGGATCGGGCTTGGAAAATAGTGGCTATTCGCTACTCAAGCTCCACGAAGGAGGCGTTGTGAGACTTGTAGGGATGCGGAAGCAGTCGAGTTATCAGTGGTAAATCACTCTCTTTCGAAGGTTGAGTTTATGGAATCGATGGCACGATTCATTGCGACGTTTCTCTTCCTGTATGTCTCGTCGCTCGCAGTAAGAAGCGCCGAGTCGTCGCCCGGAGAGCTCCCAAGACTCCTGATCTCTGATTCAGGCGATCCGATTGACTCCTTGGAGGCTTGGCAAAATCGACGTCGGGAGATCGCTGAGACTCTGCAGTATTTTCAGTATGGGCATTTGCCACCTCGCCCTGACCGTGTCGTGGCCATTGACGAGCGCCAACGGCACGTTTTGGATGGAAAGGCGGTGGAACATGGTATGACGCTCTTGATTGGCTCGCGGGATCGGCTCCACATGAGAATCGCGCTCTATGTGCCGCAGGGGCCTGGTCCGTTCCCGGTTTTGGTTCGAGAGGAACACGCTTTGGGACATCTCGAAGAACTCCCTCCCATTATTGAACGTGGCTATGGCTATCTGGAATACACTCGTGAAGATCTGGACCCTGACAAGGCAGACGTCCGTGGCCCTGCCCAGCGTGCCTATCCTGAATATGATTGGGCGACTTTGGCGGTTTGGGCTTGGGGAGGCATGCGTGTGGTGGATTACTTGGAGTCTCGGGACGATGTGCGTTTGGATCAGCTGGGTATCATTGGGCATTCGCGAGGTGGGAAGATGGCACTGCTGGCTGGAGCGCTTGACGAGCGCTTCTCGTTGGTGGTAGCCAATGGGTCCGGAGCGGGTGGGGCGGGAAGTTATACGGTTGAGGGTCCCCGTTGCGAGACCTTGGAGCTCATTACACGGCCCGAGCGTTTTGCCTACTGGTTTCATAAGCGACTTCGGTGGTATGTTGGGCGCCGTGAACAGCTGCCGTTTGATCAGCATTTTCTAAAAGCCTTGGTGGCCCCTCGGGCTCTCCTCTGCACGGAGGCGAGGGGGGATTTGTGGGCTAATCCTTTGGGTACGAAAATGACCAGCCGTGCGGCGGATTCAGTATTTCGCTGGTATGGTGAGCCGGAAAAGAACGCCTTGCATTTTCGTGAGGGACAACATGATCTCACCGCTGAAGACTGGACGGCGATTCTAGACTTTGCCGATTGGCATCTGCGCGGAATTCGACCCGAGGATCCAGCTCGCTATCGAGACTGGTGACTTCTCTGGCCACTGATCGGCATCCTTTTCTGAAGAAGGCTCCAGCGAGGAGATAGCGAGACTATTGTGATGACAGCCTTTTCTTGCTTGGCTAGTCTTTGCCTATCAATGAATGGAATTAATCACTCAGCTGGGTGCCTTTTTTTGGGGGCGGTCTTGATCGGTGGAAGCGTCCTTTCTCATGGGGCAACAACGGCCTTAGATGACTATGTTGCGGCGCCCGATCCGGCGTATCACTACGAGCTGATTAAGACCATTCCAGGTCCCGGCTTCACGCAATACGTGATCGACATGACGTCTCAGACCTGGCTCACGCCCAAAGAAGTGAATCGTCCTGTTTGGCAGCATTGGCTTCGAATCGTCAAACCTGACAAAGTTGAGCACAAGACTGGACTGTTACTCATCGGGGGAGGAAGCAATGGCGGCGATCCTCCGAGTGAGGTGGATGCTCGATTAGCCGGGATCGCGATGGAAACCAAATCCGTTGTCACCGAATTAAGTATGGTTCCCAATCAAGCCCTTCGGTTCGTGGGGGACGGCGAAGCGCGAAAAGAAGATTCTCTCATTGCCTTTGGATGGGACAAGCATCTGCGTGGCGGGCGAGACGAATGGTTAGCGCGTTTGCCGATGACCAAGAGTGCCGTCCGGGCGATGGATACGGTGACTGAAGTTATGCAGCGTGACGATCTTGGAAATGTGGCTGTGGAGCGTTTTGTCGTGGCTGGCGGTTCGAAGCGCGGTTGGACAACCTGGACCACGGGGGCTGTGGATAAACGAGTTGAGGCGATTGTTCCGATTGTAATCGACATGCTAAACGTGATTCCATCCTTTGATCATCATTACCGCGTCTATGGCTTCTTCGCTCCTGCTGTTGGGGATTATGATTCGATGGGCATCATGGATTGGCAGAACACCCCAGAGTACAAGCGGTTAGTCAAGATCACCGAGCCTTATGAGTATCGAGAGCGCCTAACGATGCCGAAATTCCTGATCAATGCCTCAGGTGATCAATTCTTTGTGCCTGATTCAGGCCAGTTCTATTGGGATGATCTCATGGGAGAAAAGCACGTTCGGTATGTGCCGAATGCTGGGCATAGTTTGAAGGGCTCCGATGCCGTCGAGAGTCTTGTGGCCTTCTATCATGCGATTCTAACCAAAAAGCCGCGCCCTGAGTTTGATTGGAAGATTAGCCAAGATGGCACTATCACTGTCTCCGTGGTGGACAAGCCCTTGAAAGTGAAAACATGGTCTGCAACCAATCCAGACGCTCGAGATTTCAGAGTCGATACTCTGGGGCCCGTGTGGAAGTCTGCCGAGTTAAAGGCGGGTGCCGATGGCAACTACGTGGCCATGCTGGCCAAGCCCGCCAAGGGATACAGCGCATTTTTTGTAGAGTTAACCTATCCGGGCGTAGGTCGGTATCCGATGAAGTATACGACTCAGGTTAAGGTGATCCCTGATGTCTATCCATTCCAGTCCTACCAACCGAAACGAGATCGTCAGCAATAGATCTCAGGCCTCTCGACCTCACTCCATTCTGTAAGACCAGGGTTGGAATGTAGAGAATAAGATCAAACGGCTGCTTTGGGTTGCTAGCTGGCTGCCAAGGCCGCTAAGGTTTCTTCGATCCGATTTTAAAACGCATATGATGAGAATTCGTTGTCTTCTGTTGTTGCTTGTTACGGGCGCGTCTTTGTTTTCTAGCTCGCTTGCCGCAACGCCGGTCAGGGTGCTCTTTCTGGGGCATGAAAGTGAACACCATGATTCCAATCGCTTTTTTCCGATGCTGCAACAGGCTCTCGGACGCGATGCGATCTATTTTGACTACGTGACCTCAGTGGAAGGCGCCTTGGGCGATGCGGGCTACCTGAGTCGATTTGACGCGGTTATGATGTATGCCAACCATGCTAGTATCGCGCCTCATCAGTGGGAGAATCTCTTAGGCTATGTCGAAGGCGGTGGCGGGTTTCTTCCCATTCATTGTGCCAGCTGGTGCTTCAGCAACGAGCCCGGGTTCGATCAATTGGTCGGGGGACGATTTAAGAGCCATCAGACGGGAGTTTTCAAACTGAGATCAATCATCAGTAGCCACCCTGCGGTGAGGGACGTGCCGGAGCTTGAGGCCTGGGATGAAACCTATTTTCATTCCAACCACAATGAGGACGGTCGAACGGTTCTTCAGGTGCGGGATGCCATGCCTGGTGATCCTCATGCCGATCCGGAGCCTTGGACCTGGATTAGAGAACAGGGCAAGGGACGGGTTTACTACACGGCCTCAGGGCACGACGAACGGGTATGGAATCATTCCGATTTCCATGCGATGCTAAAAGCCGGCATTCTCTGGGCTATCGGCGATAAGAAACGGACGGCATATGAACAATTTCTCAGCGATCGAGCGCCGCTTCAATACGAAGTGCGCGCATCGATTCCGAATTATGAACGGCGTTCAGAGCCCTTGCGTTTTCAACTCCCGCTCTTGCCGGAGGACAGCCAAGATTACACGCGAGTTCCGGTTGGTTTCTCGCTGAAACTCTTTGCGAGTGAACCTGATATCGTCAATCCCATCTCCATGGCCTGGGATGAGAGAGGGCGATTATGGGTTGCGGAAACACTGGATTATCCCAATGAGTTGAAGGCCGGACGAGCCGGGCGTGATCGGATCAAAATCCTCGAAGATACCGATGGCGATCAACGCTGTGACAAAGTCACGATCTTTGCCGATGGCTTGAACATTCCGACGTCTCTGGTTTTTTGCAATGGAGGTGTGATTGTTGCCCATGCGCCGGATTTCATATTCTTCAAAGACTTGGACGGTGATGATCGTGCCGATCTGCGGCAAGTCATCAACACGGGCTGGGGCGTTCAAGATACCCATGCGGGACCTTCGAATCTTCGCTATGGATTTGATAATCGGATTTGGGGAACTGTTGGCTACTCAGGATTTCGAGATGAGCAGGCTGAAACGCCGAATCGATTTGGGTCAGGAGTATTTCGAATGGAGACGGATGGGAAAGACGTGAGCTTCCTTCATCAGTTTAATAACAACACCTGGGGGCTAGGCTTTAATTCCTTCGGAGATGTGTTCGGTTCGACGGCAAACAATAATCCCAGCTTCTTTTGTGGATTTCCAGCGACGGCTTATTCTGAAGACCGTGGTGTGACCGCAACAATGATCGCGGCGTCTCCTGCGTTTCATCCCATCACGCCTAACATTCGCCAGGTCGATGCCTTTGGTCGATACACCGCCGGTGCGGGGCATGCCCTTGCAACATCCGATGGTTTTCCGGAGTCGTGGCGCGATTCGATGGCATTTGTCGCTGGCCCAACCGGGAATCTGCTAGGAGGTTATCAAATGATCCGCGACGGTTCCGGCTTTCGAGCGAAGAACGCTTTCTCAATTGTCGCGAGCGCTGATGAATGGTTTTCGCCGGTGGCGGCCGAGGTTGGTCCGGATGGAGCATTGTGGATTGCGGATTGGTACAACTTCATTATTCAGCATAATCCCACGCCATCCATGGAACGGGGCGGCTTCGCGGCGAAAAATGGCAAAGGAAATGCCCATATCAATCCAAACCGCGATCGGCAGCACGGTCGGATCTATCGTCTGGTATGGGAAGGTGCCGCTGAGAGTTCTGTTCGGTCCTTGGAGGATGCTGGGACAGAAACTTTGGTGCGAACGCTCTCCGATGCCAATCTGTTTTGGCGCCTGTCTGCCCAGCGGTTGTTAGTCGAGCGAGGCGGGGACGATGCGGTGTCCTTGCTAAAGCAACGAACGGTAAGTGGTGGTGCCGATTCGGTGCACGCGCTGTGGGCTTTGAAGGGCCTAGGTTCCCTTGATCAATCAGTACATCAAGCGGCGCTCCTGAGTCGCAATCCAGCCTTGCGCCAGAATGCCATTCGAGCACTTGGTGATGATGCTGAATCTGCCCGCTGGCTATTTGATACATCCGTGGTCACCGACGCCGATCTAAGCGTTCGCCGGGAAGCCGTGACCAAGATGGCTCACTTCGAACGGTCCGAGACCTTGGTTCGAGTTGTGGAGCAGCTTTTCTTTTCACAGGAGAATAGGGATGATCCGTGGCTCTCGCTTGCCCTAAAGACGATGGCCACTCGCTTCGATATTGGGATTGGCGGGCGGGCTTTGGGCGAAAACCTCTTTCCGAATCCATCGTTTGAATCGGGAGCGTCCGACGGTGCCACGGGATGGAATACCCGAGTTTACGGCGGACAACGGGACACCACCTTTGCCATCGTGAGCGGAGAGGCCCGTGCTCGGACAGGGAAGCGTGCGCTGATGATTCGATCCGACGAGGGGGCTGACGCCGGTTGGTATGCGGACGTTCCGGTGAAGCCGAACACGGATTATCGACTTTCTGGTTGGATCAAGACTCAGGGAGTTCGTGGTGCGATGGGCGGCTTATTGAATGTGCACGGGATGGATGGTGGGGTGACGAAAGCTCTTCAGAAAAGGAATGATTGGACTCAAGTTGCCGTGGAATTTAATTCCGGAGGGCGGCGGTCGGTGACGATCAATTGTCTCTTTGGCGGTTGGGGACGGTCAACGGGGACGGCCTTCTATGATGACCTGTCATTGCAGGAAATTGTTTTTCAACCCGCGACTGAAGAGAGCACTGTAGCCGTCGGAAATGCCGCTCGAGGAGAAAGCATCTTTCGAAATGATCCCGTTGCTTCTTGTATTCGATGTCATCAGCTGGGTGGAGAGGGTGGTGTCGTGGGCCCTTATCTCGATGGAATTGGGGCGCGCAAACAGTTGGATTACCTCCGCGAGAGCCTTGTCAATCCACAGGCAAAGATGGCCGAGGGATTCAATGCCGCTGTCTCGCCGATGCCTCCATTTGGGGTCTTGCTTAAAGCTCAGGAGCTCGAGGACGTTCTGGCTTTCTTGCAGACACTGAAGACGGAGCCTGATCCGGCGACCTTGAAACCGATTGAACAACCGTCGTTCGAGTAACTTGAAGGATTGAATCCGTTCCTATGCTCGGTGGGACCGAGAATGAACGGAGAATTGACTGTTTCCCCGATTTGATTGTGCTTAATTGATGACGATGAATGACGATTCACGATTCGCATCGGTTCTACCGGGAACGCTTCAGCATGCCCTTGAATATCTCGAGGGACTGCCTGAGGCCCCAGTGGGTGCTCGAGTGGGACTCGATGAGCTAAGAACAAGGCTCAATCGTCCTTTACCGAAAGAGGGGGCTGAGGCCAAGCGGGTCATTGATGCCACGGGAGATGCAGATGTTGCGTATCGCGCAGGCGCGGCAACGATAAAAAC
>CAJXVR010000142.1 GCA_913061285.1 uncultured Verrucomicrobiota bacterium
ACGAGATGTAGAGAGGTCTCGTGGGCTCGGAGATGTGTATAAGAGACAGCCCTAAGAGGTGAATTTTCAGTGCATTTTTCCTGGATGGTCGATGGATCGGGGGCGGCGGTGAATCGATCTCAGTTGCCTTACGTGAGAACCCGAGGCGCGATTCAAAGGCGAAATTCGGAATACCGTGTTACTCTGCCACTGACATCGGTGCGAACCTTTGTATTTGATGAACCCATCAAACTAAGCGGAACGGTGTCTCATGGAGTTACCGGGAAACCGATCTCCGAGTTTACGGTTCGAGTCCTTGAAGAGACTGACAGTGACGCGGAGAACGATGTCGAATTGGGGCGGGTTGCTGGACGAGACGGGGTGTATGAAGTGGAAGTGCCGCAAGGGTATGATAACCACGCTTTGTCCGTGCTCATTGATGCTGACGGTTATCTTAGCACTCGAGCTGGGCCGAATAACTTGAGGAACATTCCAAATCCTTTGAATGTGAATCTTTGGCCGTTCGAGCCAATTCAGGGTGTGGTGCAGGGGCCCGATGGGCAAGTGGTATCCGGCGCTCTCGTCCACCGAGTTTCCCGATCGGACTCGATGACTGGACGTTCATTAAATTTGAGTCTGTCTTCTAAGAGCCAAGGAGAGCATCACGGACTTCTTGCTGCCAACTATGATCATTTGTTCCCGTTCATACGGGAATACTCGTGCGCGAGGACGGGGCCGGATGGGAGATTTGTCATTGGGGATCAGCCAATTGAGTTCGATGAACGTCCGGCTTGGGCCATCGCGCCATTCCACCTTCATGGAGGCCCGAAGCGTCTTCAAGAATCACGTGAGGTCCAAGAATTGGATGAGCCGCAAGGATCGATCTTAGTGCTAGCTCCCCAGGGCTATGCGCTTGTGCCAGACATGGGGCTGGGTGAAGTGGGCGCGATTGAATTGGAACCGCTGGCTGAGGTGACAGTCAAAGTGTCGGAGCGCGGAGAGGCACTTGCGTTTCGTCGTCTAGGTCTTCGGCGTGAGCATGGTGACGCCGAAGGCGGGATTGGGAGTTACTTTTCGGTGATGACGGATGCCAAAGGTGTGGTTCGTTTTCAGGGGTTGATTCCAGGTTCTTACAGTGTTGAGGTGGGTTCTGCCAGTGGTGCGGAGGGAATGGATTATCGTGGCCAGGTTTCGGCCGAGGCCGGGAAATCACTTACCTTTGAGATCGGAAATGACGGGCATACGGTTGGCGGACGACTAGTCGTTGACTCGGATGCACCACCGATCGACTGGTCCATAGGAAAGTTTGCCGGTGCTCCCAGGGGTGAAAGAGCATTCAATCCTATGCAGTCCGGCTTGTACCTCCTAGACGGCGATCAGCCGCTGGAACAGAAGGAGGCGCTGAATGGCTGGCGCAGAGCAGTGGGACTGCCGCGAGCTCTATGGGTGGATTCTGAGGGGCGTTTTTCGGTCCCCGGCGTTTTGCCAGGGCGGTATCGCCTCCAATATCTGGTAACGGAAACGATATCACCTGAGATGGCTCGGGTTCGGCGACCAGCAGGGGGACGACAGAGAGCGACTCTTATTCAGGGCGGGATGAGGGCGGTCCGAGAGACGATTCTCGATCGAATTGCGGGAACGAAACCCTCTCCGTTGCTTCTCCACCGGGCCCGTCTAAAGGGGTACGTGGACTACGAATTTGTCGTTCCAGACACTTCGGAGCCGACGATTGTGGCCCTTGGCGAGTTGACACTCCGTTGGGCTAAGCATCCTGCGGTAGGGCAAACGGCCCCTCCGTTTACAGGCGTTATCGGGGAGGCGGAGACCCTTTTTCATTCTCAAAGCTTGTTGGGTCAACGAATGGTGTTGACATTTGGCTCGGGTGGGCCGGTCTCGGACCATGTCTTATCGAGGCTTGGTAATGCGCTCGTCGAGGATCTCGATGAATCGGTTCGGCCCATACTGATTTCAGCCATCCTAGCCCAGTCGCCGAGTGCCGTTCGATTCCCCCGCGTGAGAAGGCCCGGTAAGAGCCCGTGGCTCGAGGTCTTTGTCGGCGACTGGCATCAGTCGGTGGCGGCAAAAGATTTTGGCGTGTTGTGTGTACCGATGTTTTTCGTGATAGGACCAGATCGAGCGATGGAGCTGGCAACCGACCAACCTGATGAGGTTTACGACTGGCTCGTGCGCGGTGGCGACGATCCCTTGGAGCCGTGATAGACGGATAGAGTTGATTCTGACTCAATGAGTTGAGCGATTCTTATCCAGGGGGGTGCTCTGGAACGCTCTACATTGAGCGGGCAATTTCGATCGGCCTTTCGCCGTTGATGCTCGTGACTTGCAAGAATTTGCTTGGAAGAATGGACGCAAGGATAACAATGCTCCGAATGCTTATGATGAATGAAACGAGAACCGTGGGGCGTGGAATGGGCCTTCGGTCTGGCGCAGGGGCTTTCACGCTGATTGAACTCCTTGTGGTGATTGCCATCATTGCGATCCTGGCGGGTATGCTGTTGCCGGCGTTGGGTAAGGCGAAGCAAAAGGCGCACGGCATCTTTTGTATGAACAATCATAAGCAGTTGACCTTAGGATGGATCCTATACGCCGAGGATAATGAGGGTAATCTGCCGGCCTCGTCGAATCAAGCCTGGCTCAAGGGGCCGGAATGGACAGGGGGCGGGAATCTGGCTCTCCCATGCAGTGGTCCTGATGATCATGATCCCAACGCTCGCAATAGCATCAAAGATAGTCCGCTGTGGCCTTACTTGAATGCGGAAGCCGTCTTTAAATGTCCTGCGGATAAGAGCACCTGCCGTGTTGATGGTCAACCGGTCCCACGAGTTCGAAGCATGGCCATGAATATGTGGATCAATGGACCTGGCTGGGGGACGGCACGCGGTGAGAATGGAACGGGATGGCGAAAGTTTTTTAAGATTGATGGATTCACTGATCCGGGACCGTCCAATACCTTTGTCTTTCTCGACGAACGTGAGGATAGCATTAACGACGGTACCTTTGTGGTTGATATGGGAGGCTGGCCGAGCAATGGCGCCCAACATCGTATTATCGATTATCCCGCATCCTATCACAATTCAGCAGGCGGGTTCTCCTTTGCTGACGGACATTCAGAGATCAAGAAGTGGGTAGATCCTCGGACGGTGCCGGCGCTGAATCGCGGCCGTGAGATTCCTTTGAATATCCCATCACCGAATAATCGTGACGTGGCATGGATGCAGGACAAGGCGACGCGACCGAACTGATGATCGAATCGATGTTGTCTAATTCTTAACGATTCTCTCTTAGGCTATCTTGGATGCTGACGGGGTGTTTTGGCCTGCGCCAGGGGCTGCTGGCTTGTGAGGACGCATTTCCGCTTTCGTGTTGGAAAGCAATATTGGAGTCGGGCTATATCTGGCACTCGAAGGGGAGACTCCAGCGGCTCATCTTGCCGGTGGGAGAAACAGCGCGACTCCGGACACGATATTTTCCAGGAATCCAGCGTTCTTTCTGAATTCTTAGCGTGTTGCCGTGACGCCCTTGGATGGGGGGGCTTTCGATCTCATAACGGGCTGGCTGATCTCGTTCCTGGGTTTTGATGAGGGCAAATCGCCATTGCCAGTGGTCCACCGGTTCGTTCCGATCACTTGGTAAGGCCGCGGAAAATTGAAAGGCAGATGCTCCTTCTTTGTCTTTTTGGCGCTGGATCACCGGTCTGCTTAGGGGGGTGTAGTCTTGGAGTAATTTTCGATCCATCCACTGCGAACGCTTTCTGACGAACTGTTTCATGTAGCCGGTCATTATGTTGAGATCTGCTTCGCTGTTACGGAAATAGAATTGACCTTGGTCGGCCTTGTGACGCATAGATTCGCGGGAGTTCATCACTGGATGATAGTCCCAAAGCGCTCGGTCGGCATCGGCGAGAGACGCGTTGTCCTCGGGCGGATCAATGATGCGTGCGTGGTCATCGATGAGGGTCGACATGACGGACTCGTTGAAAAGAAGATCTCGTATCTCTGCAAGTTGACTTTGGTAGGCGTGGCGCCGTTGCTCATTTCGAAAGACGCCGGCTCGGATGAAAGGTTCATGGCCTGAACCATACATGGATTCGGCCCAGGTGAGGTCAACGTCCCAGGGAATGGTGAGCCATTTCGCTTGGCTGGGATCATAAAGATAGTAGTAGTTCTTACCGTGACCGATGTCGTAGTGGTGGACGGCTTCGAGGATACTTCGATAACGATAGTAACTTCCCAAGTCGACATTCGTTTCCCACCAATCATCGATGCCCGTGCGTCGAGCAAGTGCCTGGAGGAACTTAGCAGGTGCGGCGTTGGATTGCTTGAACGGGGAGCCGAGATGGCGTGCGGAGGCACGATAGTTTTCAATTTTATAAAGATTCCCTTGTGGGAGTTTGTGCTGCTCAAAAAAACTCCCGTCGAGATTTTCGACGGCAAGGTAAAGTCCCCAGAAATCACCTGAGTATTGATCTCTTGGAGACTCCTCTTCGTGATCGATAATTCGGAGGTGAATCCAATGCGTTGCTGGGGCAGGGGTCCCGGCCAGATTGAAGAGGCGGTAAGTGAGGGCCTCAAACATTCCCTGCTCACCCCGCATGCCGTAGTTGCCTTGTTGAATGCAGGCTCCGAGATTCAGCTTATCCCAATGGGATTCATAGGGAGTGCCAAAGTGGTCGTGTGCTTGGAAGGGTTGTTTAGCCCGGAAATTGAATTTCCACATATTCTTCCCCATGGCATGGCGCCACACGCCGCCCCGCGCGCGGAACTGGATATGATCATAAACGGTACCTTGATAAACGAAGGTTCCAGTATGTTCGTAGCGCTTGCCACCACCTGATTGAAATGATCGGCTTCTTGGGCGCCAGGTGGCTTGCTCGACGAATTCCTGTTTACTGATGAGGTGATAGACCGGGACTCTCGTGAGGGCTTTGCTGGAGAACGAGACCGCTTGGGCGAGCTTAGGATTCTTACTGCGCGGGTTGATGGCCCCTTGCCAGTCTGGGACCCCATTGTAGACGAAATAGGCGTTTTGGGAGATTCCTTTGGGCAGCGGGAATTGAGGGGAGCGATATTTGCTGCATCGATATCGAACCAATCTCCGATGCCGTTGGAGATTAGGACCTAGTGTGACGGTGAAGAGGCCGTCGTGAGGGCTGGTATCCCCAAAGAGGCCTTCATCCGACATGGGAACGGAGATCCAATCCGTCTGGTAATTGGCGTCGGAGAGGGCGATGTAGTTTCCTGGATCGACAAGCTGGTAGTGAAGCCAGAGCGTTTTCTGGTGAGGGGGGCCTGTTGTCTCGGCAGTGATTCGAACGGATTCGTTCTCTTGTGGAGCGTGGGGAAAATGCTTAGTTGAAAGCTCTGCTAACCCCTGGAGTGAGTTGAAGGCGAGCAGCCCTGCGATAATAAGGGGAAGTTGCAGCAGGCCGAGGATTGGCAATTGGCAGATTGACAATGGAATGACTGGGCCTCTCATTTATGTCTAGCAGTCTAGCACCGTAGTTTGGATGCTTCGAAGCCTGAAATGTTCGATCTTAATGTCCGATCGGGCTGAAACGCAGATTCGCTCCGTTGACATTGAGTGTTCTTGATAAGAAACGGAGCCGGTTCTCGCAGTCAATAGGCCTTGAAGCGAGGCAAGAAAAACTAGAACGTGAGTGACAAGGGAGCGAGTTGTTGTCAATTTCGTCCGGGTTCAATGAACGCTTGATTGTTTTTACTGTCAATTGAGGGAACCGAACTGAAATCGCGCATGTCCAAATTGCCTCTAGAATTACTCTTAGCCCTCCGGTATTTGAGACCGAAGCGCACGTTTGTGTCTGTGATCACCATGATATCAATCATCGGGGTGATGCTAGGGGTAGCGGTTCTGATCATCGTCATCAGCGTGATGAGTGGTTTTGATCGGCAGCTTCGGGACAAGCTCTTCGGTTTTAACGCCCACATGCGAATTGAGCAAAGCGGAACGACCATGGCGGCGTACCGAGATATCGTTCCCTTGATTGCTGGAGAGCCCGGGGTCAAGGGAGTGTCCCCTTACATTAAAGGGCCGATCGTGATCGAGACCCAGACCTCGAGGCAGCAGATTGCAGCGCCTTTTCTGCGAGGGGTGGATCCCGATCATGAAGCCGAGGTCAGTAACTTACCCGAGAGCATGATCGACGGGGAATTCGATATCGAGGGACAAGGGATTGTAGTGGGCTATGAATTGGCGCGCGCGCTAGGACTGCGCGTGGGGGATCCGATCGCGATCTACTCTCATAGCAGTCTCCAACAATTTCAGCGTCTGCAAAAGGGAGAATCGGAACGGGAGCAATTACCGCTGCCGGATGACTACGTCGTACGTGGCATTTTTGACGTGGGCTACTACGACTACGATGCGAATGTGATTGTTTGCTCGATTTTTGATGCCCAAGAACTGTTCTTGGCTGGGAATGATTCGGTTCACGGATTGTACGTGGTTCTCGATGATGCCTATCAGGCGCCCGATATTCAGGCGAGCTTGCAAAAAAAACTGGGGGCCCAGTTCGATGTGATTACTTGGATTGACGATCATTCCTCACTCCTAAATGCCCTTGTCGTGGAGAAAAATATGATTCGCTTTCTGCTCTTTTTCATTGTTCTGGTCGCTGCCTTCGGTATCACGAATTCTCAGATCACATTCGTGTTTCAGAAGACCCGGGAGATTGGAATGCTCAAGGCCTTAGGGGCCAGCGGGGGGCAGATCTTACTCGTTTTTCTGGGGCAGAGTTTCATTGTGGGCGTCGCTGGCGTGATTGCTGGATTCGGATTAGGCCTCTTGGCAATTCAATATCGCAACGAATTCCTCTTCTGGATGAATGAAGTTTCCGGGTTCAGTTTGTTTCCCGCTGAGATCTACGGATTCAATCAGCTGCCAGCGATTGTTGATCCTACCGATCTGTTGGTGATTTGTGGTGGATCATTGTTGATATGTGCCTTTGCTGGCATCCTGCCAGCGATCAATGCGAGTCGTCTGAAACCGGTGGAATCCCTCCGACACGAATAGCCCTGGAACTCTTTTTTATCGTGAACGAATCAAAGGACAGCAACGGTGAGTTTCTCTTGCGAGCGGAAGGGCTCTTGAAGAACTACCATATTGGCAAGAAGACGATCGAAGTGCTTCATGGTGTCGACTTTGAATTGGGAGCAGAAGATTTCGTTGCCATTCATGGTGCCTCAGGCGCAGGGAAAAGCACTCTTCTTCACGTTCTTGGCGGGCTTGACACGCCGGATTCAGGGGATGTGTGGTTTAAAGGGCAGAGCTTTCGATCCTTACGAGGGAGTCGGCTTTCGCGATTTCGAAATGATGAGATTGGATTCATCTTCCAGGCTTACCATTTGTTTCCGGAATTTAGCGCTCTCGAGAACGTTTGTTTACCCGGGAGAATCGCCCGGCATGATCCTTCCAGAGTCGCTGAGTCCGCAACCCAACTGCTTGAGCTGGTTGGGTTGAAGGATCGAATGGATCACCGGCCCTATGAGCTCTCCGGAGGTGAGCAGCAACGGGTGGCGATTGCCCGAGCATTAATCAATTCACCGTCGCTCATACTAGCCGATGAACCTACCGGGAACCTAGATTCCGTGACGGGCAAGGAAGTGACCGCATTGTTAGAACAACTCCGTCGGGAGCTGTCGATCGCACTCGTCTTGGCGACGCACGATCTCACAATTGGAGATCGTGCTGACAGGGTGATTCATCTCGTAGACGGCAAGATTCAGTCAGAAGCGGCTGCATCGCTATAGAGGGGACTGGCCTCCGCTTCGATCAGGGTCCTCTCCAGGATCTCAAGGGCTTGATCCATCTCAGCCTGGGTGATGGTAAGCGGCGGTGTGAGCGTTAAATTGTTTCCAAGCGTCAGCTTAAAATTGAGCCCGCGTGACAAGCATTCATACATGACGTGTTCAGCAAGGGCATTGTTGGACCGTTTTTGATTGCTCTGGGCGCTGACTTCGACCCCCATAAGCAGTCCTAGGCCGCGGAATTGTGTGACGATCGGGTGTTTCTGTTGAAAAGCCGAGATTCGGGAGGCGACGTAGGCCCCCATCTCTGCCACGTGTTCGAGTATCTCGTTCTTCTCGAGATGCTTAATTGTCGCCAAGGCAGCGGCGCAGGCCACGGGGCTTTTTTCGTGGGTGTAGTGGCCAAGAGCTCGATCCGATGCCACATTCAGGTTGGCTTCAGCAACGATTGCTGCCAGAGGGAATACGCCGCCGCCAAGTCCTTTGCCAATGACTAGGATATCGGGCGTCACATCATAGTGCTCGCAGGTAAACATCTTTCCGGTGCGACCTAGGCAATGGGGGATTTCGTCGAGAATCAGGAGGGCTCCGTGGCGATCACATGCCGCGCGGACTTTTTTCCAGTAGTCTGGGGGCGGAATGAACGGCGTTGACCGAACGGTTTCCGCGACCACGGCAGCGACATCGCCTTCTTTCTCCAGAACGTACTCGATGTAGTTTGCACACTGTAGATTGCAAGTCGTCTCACAGGCAAAGGGGCATTGTGATGGATCGGGTGGGGGAACGTGTTCACAACCGCTGAGGAGCGGTCCGGCGTTTTTCCGAAAGATGGCCTCTCCGCCGATGGAAATCGCATCGAGTGAGGCACCGTGAAAACTATCCCACATAGAAATGGTTTTGTGTCGACCGGTGGCGGCTCGCGCTAGTTTGAGTGCCATTCCTATGGCCGCAGTGCCACTCGGAGCAAAGAGCACCCGTTTGTCCCCGCCGGGTGCGAGATCAATGAGTTTCTTCGCCAGGTCAACGGCTGGCCGATTAGTGTAGCGGCGGGTGCAGAACGACAAAGTCTGAAGCTGATCCGTGATAGCCTTAATCACATCCGGATTGGCGAAGCCGACCTGATGGACATTGTTCCCATGAAAATCAAGGATCCTTCTTCCTTGGTTATCTTCGAGATAGCTACCTTCACAACCGGCAAGCACATTAAGACAGGGAGAAGAAAGCGACTGATGCAGGAAATACTCTGAATCCTCTTGGAGGATTTGACTCGTTTCTTCGTTGATATGGGCTGCGGCCCAGGCTTGTCGGGCAGGGGAAAGATTGAGGTCTCCCTCTGTCCTCAGCGCGTCCAGTTCTTGTTGATTCATTCGCTTGTGGGGGCAGGTTTCGATTTGAGAAATTCCGAAAGGCCGGCCAGATTGTCGGTGTTGATCAAGTCAACATCATTGTCTCGGGCGAGTTTCCAGTAAGAGGGCAAATCGGGATTGCCCCAGAACCGGATGAGTTGGCCCTGCAGGTGGGCTTGAGTAACGAGAGAAGCAAGTTTCGACTGTTCAGAGATCGGACAGTCGCCGATGCCGTTCCAACTAAAATGCTTCTTCCAGTCGTCGCTGATGAGTGGAACCAGGGACGCAGGGTAGGTCTTGTGTTTGAGATCGGGGAGCCGACCATCAATGGCTGCGAGACGGTCTTTCTGTCCGGCCAAAGTCCGTGTCGGTCGGTTGCCAGAGATGATGACAGACACGCTTCCCTCCAGCGTGTTGCCTCCGACGAATCGAGTCAGCATGGAACGGTAATTCTGAAGGACGGCATCGAGCGCTCTATAGGTTGCCTCGGATTCAGTCTTGAAATCGATCAAGAGTATCAGCGGGGCTCCATCGTCCCGAATCGCTCCGCGGTTCGCGATAAACCGTTCTTTGAGAGGGTCGAGATACAGCGCTTCAAGGGTGTTAGCAGGATTGACTTCGTGAGCATCGTGAGCCACTAACAGGCGGCCATTCACGAGGTGAACGTCGGCCTCAATGCTAGCGAAGCCATAATTCAGTGCGTCGTTAAGCGGATGCTCGTTCTCGTAGTCATTGTGAGCGTGCCCTAGGGAAAGGACGGCGGTGCTGCTTTCGCTTGGGACGGTGGTGCGGCAGCCACTGAGCAGGACCAGAATCGTTAGGAGGCTGAGTCCGATGGCGCCGGATCGATTCCCGCGGGTCTCTTGTGTCACATTCATGCTGTCTGATTCATTCGTTATCTACGCCAAGCGCTTCGACGGTTTGTGAAATCGCAGGCACGATCTCGTCTTAGTTCGTGAGGCTGACGTTAGTGGGCTCGTGGGGCAGGGACAAGTCTTTCCCGATTGGCGCGCCAGCTCTTTTAAATTTCGGTGATGGGAGGCTTTTTTTGCTCCATTCTTGCCGCGTTCTGCCCCTGTTTCAGTCAACAAGCTTGAAAGAAGGCAGCTCGTTTCGTTTTATTGAGGAATGCTTCGAATCGATCAAGAGAGTCATTATGTGCGTCGGGCCACCGTTACGCTTTTATCCGTTGCTTGTTTTGGGGGCTTTTTTACTCCACTCGAAAGTCAAGCGATCGACTATCAAGTCTATGTTGGAACTTACACCCATGGCGAGAGTCAGGGAATCTATACCTTCGAGTTTGACTCAGAGAATGGTGTTGTGGGGAAAGCACGTTTGGTGGCGGAGTCAGAGAATCCGTCCTTTCTCGCCATACACCCAAGCGGGAAGGTTCTCTATGCGGTTAACGAGACCAATGAATTTGAGGGGGCTGCGAGTGGCTCGATTAGCTCCTATTTCATAGGCAACGAGGGAGGCTTGGAGTTCTTGAACCGGCGGCCTTCTGGAGGCGCCGCGCCCTGTCATCTGGTCTTAGATGCGACGGGGACGAACTTGTTGGTTGCGAACTATAATGGCGGCAATGTCGCTTCCTTTCGATTGAATGAGACTGGGGGAATTGGAGAACGGACGACGCTCATTCAACACCTAGGGAGCAGTATCAATCGTAGACGTCAGAACGAAGCGCATGCACACTCAATTAACCTGGACGGCGGAAATCGTCACGCCGTGGCCGCCGATCTTGGAGTTGATAAACTCTTCGTCTATCCCTTTGATGAAGTGACGGGGATGCTCCATTTGAGAGACGCGAATTCGGTTTCACTGCCGGCAGGAGCTGGGCCAAGGCATTTTTCCTTTCATCCCAATGGCTCACTGGCCTTTGTCAATAATGAGCTCCATTCTAGCCTTACGAGCCTGAGGTATTCTTCAGAAGAAGGTGCCCTCACCGTTATTGAGACGGCATCGACGCTTCCAGGTGATTATCAAGGTGGAAATTCGACTGCGGAAACCCGGGTGCATCCGAATGGAAACTTTGTCTACGTTTCAAATCGAGGGCACGACAGTATCGCTGTCTTCGTCGTCGATCAGCATTCGGGGCGGCTTCGCTTGGTCGAAATTGAGCCAACTCAAGGACGCACCCCGAGAAATTTCTGCTTGAGTCCTGAAGGTGATTACTTGTTTGCGGCCAATCAGGGTTCCGATTCCGTTGTCATCTTTAACGTGAATGCTGACTCGGGACGCCTCGAGGGTGCCGGCGTGTCGGTGGATGTGCCCAATCCGGTTTGCGTGCGATTCCTGCGCTTGAATTAAGGATAGTGGGCGGCATAATTGGGGCCAACAAAAGGAACCGACTTTCTTAGAAACAGATGAGTAACGAAGTGATATTTAGAGCGCTCGGCATCGTGGTTGCCTCAATCTTGATTGGGCCGGGCTTTTTCTTGGCGACGCGGTCGCTATTCCCGCGATACTCACAGCGATCAAGCGACGCTTGGAGTCGACCTTTCCTGAACCTCTTGATCGGCCTTGTTGTCGGTATCCCATTCATTCTGGCGGGACAGATGCTGCCGGGTGGGCGAGGCGTTCTAGAGATCGTACGCACGGCTGGCGGAATGATATTGATCGCGATCCCAATGGTGTTCGGTATGGCCGGTTTGACGGGCTTGGCCAGTCGTATCGGAAAAGGGCTCAAGGTTGTAGGTGAAGAAGCTCACTCTTGGAAAGCGACCTTGCGCGGGGGGATCGTTCTCGGGCTCGTCGCCGGGCTTCCTCTAGGAGGCGATGGATTTCTCTGTCTCGCTTTGCTGGTTGCTGCCGGGCTAGGAAATCTCTTGCGGACGGCTCGCCCCTCGGTAGGTGACCGCCCGTTCACTGACAAAAAACGTGACGTGCAAAAACGTCCGCCTCGGACCCCGAATTCGGGAGGGGACGCTAAGAATGCCGACCGGCGCGCGCGACAGCCTCGACGGAATCGGCCACCTCGTCCACGGGATGCGGATCGTCGAAGCGATGGAGCGAGTGAAAAGAAAGAGTGACCAAGCATTGACCCGTTTTGAGATTTTTGAATCTCTCATAGAAGGGCCTTTTCCGCGTGAGTGGGGGGGGCTGTCGAACGTGATTTGTGGTTGCTGAGGCGAACGGGCTCAATGTGAGCAAGAACAAGATATTTGGGCGTTGGTCCTTTTTGGGAGCGTTCAGTGCTTGTGCTTTGCTGGCCCTTTCTTTTTTGGGAGGCTGCGCTTCGTTTTACCCTCCCGTAACGGAAGAACAGTTTAACGCACAATTCTCCTCGGGGCGCCCCCCGGTATCAACGACGGTTCAAATCGATGGAAGGGCGATTCATTATGTGGATACTAACGAAGAGGCCAAGCCGCTCGTGGTATTCATTCACGGTGCCCCTGGGGCATGGGATGCGTTTTCTGAATTTCTAAAGGATCCCGATCTAGTAAAAGTGGCGAGGCTCGTCTCCGTTGATCGCCCGGGATATGGTCGCTCGGAACTGGGCACTCCTGAGCGTTCCCTTGCCGTTCAGGCGCAATTGATCAGTCACGTTTTCAAACACAACCAACCCGGGGGCGGCGCGATCCTCGTTGGGCATTCCTTCGGAGGGCCCGTTGCGGCCCAACTTGCTGTCGATTTTCCTCAGCAGGTTGCTGGACTAGTGCTGGTTGCCGCGTCGGTTGATCCGGCCCTAGAGAAAACCAAGTGGTATCAAATTCCTGCGCATTGGAAACTCTTTAGCTGGGCCGTTCCAAGGGACTTGTATTCGACCAATGAGGAAATATTACCTCTAGCGAAGGAACTCAAGATGTTGGAGCCACGATGGATCGAAATCGAAGTCCCGGTGGTCGTGCTTCAGGGCGGGCGCGATACGCTGGTGCCAAAAGAAAATGCCGATTTCTTGGCTCGAATGCTTGATCCAGAGATTGTATCGATTCGAAAGTATCCGAAACTCAATCACTTCATCCCTTGGAGCAATCCTCAGTTGATTCGAGATGCCATTCTTGAATTGCTTTCCAGTCGTGAGAATGCTTCAAGAGTGAGGACTCACGATGAGTAGGCGTCATGCCTGATGACTGGATGACTTACTATGGCTTAATTCTGGAGAAAGCGTTGAATGCTTCCAGAGTTCCGATTAGACCTATTCGTCCAATGAGACGGATGAGACGATTGAGTGAGGCTGGGGATGATTGAAGTCATCGCGTTTGATGCAGACGATACCCTCTGGCACAACGAAACGCGGTTTCGAAAAGCGGAGGAGTTTTTTAAGTCGCTACTCGGCGATCATGCGGAAGACGCCCACATTGACGATGTGTTGTATCGGCATGAAGTGAAGAACATTGCTTCGTTCGGATACGGAGCGAAGACGTTCACTCTATCGATGGTCGAGGCTGCGATCGAATTGTCTCATCGAAACATTTCGGGCGCCGAAGTTGAGGAAATTATCCGGATTGGCAACGAGATTATCAATGAACCCTTGACCGTTTTTGACGGCGTTCAGGAAGTGCTCGAGTTTTTGAAACGAGATTTCTCGCTGATGGTCGTGACGAAGGGCGATCTCATGGAACAAGAGAACAAGATTCGACGCTCAGGCTTGGGGCCCTTGTTCAGATATACCGAAATCGTTTCCGAAAAGAATGTCGAAACGTACCGTAACATTCTTGAAAAGTACAGCATCGATCCACGGCACTTCTTAATGATCGGGAATTCGCTGAAGTCCGATGTGCTGCCGGTGATTGATGCAGGTGCGCAGGCGATTCACATACCTTACCACACAACTTGGGTGCACGAGCAAGTGCCAGATCACGTCGCAGCTGCGAGTGATCACCTTGAGCTGAAAAGTCTCGAAGACATTCCCGCTGCGGTTGCTACGCTCACACGCTAGAGCGTTTCCTAGTCGTGGTTGAGTTGACTACGATTCACGGTGAGTTCATGAATGATCTCCCCATCAATGCTCACGACCGAATAAGTCGCGGTAGGATCCGCTTTCGTGGTGTCGAATTCAACGATCCCAAAGGACTGTTTCTTGTTGTAAGAGAAAAGAGCGCCGGCGTCGGTCATTTCCTTATGAACGTGCTGATTGGTGAGTCGGGAAGAATTGAACTCGTAAAAGCTATAGCCATTGGCTCGATCCATTCGCCAAGCATCGGAGCGATGGCGGTCGGCAGACATCAGAAGGACTCCCTCGATTCTTTTGCCTTCGATAAACGTGAAGATCGCTTCACGTTCCTCCTTATACCCGTTCCACGTATCAAGACTATCGCCCTTCGTGCGATAATCCCAGGGCACTGACGAGCAGATCACCTTAAACGTACCGGTGAGTTGAGTGAGGGTTTCCTTGAACCACTTCATTTGAACGGGACCTAACATTGTTGGGGCCGGATTCTTTGGATTTGTTCGGTAATAGCGACAATCGAGCATGATGAAATCGACGTCCCCCACTTGAAACGAGTACCAACAACCGGGCAGTTCGTCGCCACCTGCATAGCCAGGGTTGGCCCAATTTTCCCGGAAAGTACGAAATGCGTAGTGGGGCTTCCAGAATGGCGCATCCGTCTGGGGACCTCCCCAGCTGTCATTGGTGCTAAAGTCATGATCATCCCAAATAGTAAACACGCCCGTTCGCGCTGTGAGATGTCGCCACTCGGGACGGGATTGGCGTCGATGGTAGGTGTAACGCTGCATGATGAGAGATTCGGGATCATCGATATAGACATTATCACCAAAGAGCAGCAGTAAGTCGGGGGCGAACGTTTCAATCGTTGTCCAGGCGCGTTCATTGGGAGGCACGAAGCCCGAGCCACCGCCGAAGGCGAGTCTAAATTGCGAGGCGGTCCGAGGGCTCGCAAACGTGCGGAAATAAGCAGGATCACCTGATGGGCTTTGGCGAGAACCGTCAATTTCCACACGGTAGTAGTAGCTGGTGGAGGGTGCCAGTCCCGATAGTTGAACGACCCCTGTGTAGTCGTGTGAAGCGCTTGTTCGCCCGCGTCCTCGGAATACCGGCGATGAAAAGGAGGCGTTAGGTGAAGCGATAATCGTTATCTCTGAAGCTTGAGCCGTACGGACCCAGAACGAGGCGCCTGAATCCGAGAGATTGCCAACAAGTGGACCGTGAACGAGTTGGGTTTTGAGTTCATTGTCTAGGCTATCAAAGAAGGCATTGCGGCGGTCAATATTGCGAAGGAGTCCTCGAGGGCCCGCGGCGACGCGACCCTCTGGCAGGCCAAGCTCAATTGCCTTTTCAAACCAGTTTGCGGCTTCTTCCGTTTGACTTTGTCGTGCGTGCCAGATTCCCATGAGATAGTGAGATTCTGAGTCCGTCGGGTGTGAGTCGAGGTGTTCGATTAAGAATGTCTTGGCTTCATCGAAACGCAGCAAGAGGATTAAGCGGAGAGCAAATTGGTGGATTCGCTTGTACTGCTTATCGCCATTCTTAAGAGTCAATTGGGGCTTTGGGCGACTCGCTCCTGCCAAGTTGGGATCTTCTTGGGTGGCTATGAGACCGCCGGAAAGCCAGGTGCTGGTCAGCAGCGCAATGGTGAGTAATCGGTGGTATCTAGACATAATTGGCTCGCTAAGAATTTTTGGGCAGATGAGCTTGGAAAGGGCTAATCTAGCCGTTTCCGAGGAATACTGTCGAGTCGTGTGTCGTACTGATTCGGAATTGTCGACGTCGGGGAAATCATTCGTAGTGAGTGCCCAATGGCATTCTAAGGTGTTCGGAGGCACTGGACCTTGAATTCTGGTTTCTCTACCCCTTAGCAAGCGATTGGAACCAAGTTGTGCGGGCTAGGGGAGTGCGATCGGGACGGAACGAAAACGCGGCTCGAAATTCCGTGAGCAGGGGGCAAAGCGACGGCTGCGCTCTCGTACTCCAAAAATCGCCCATCGATTCAAGCCATTCTTGGAAGGTCGAATGCACACTATTGCTTCATCTGACACGCCCGCATTGTCTCGCACCCCTGAGAAACAGGCGTTTGAGTCCTATCGCTGAATGAGCCGGAAATAGGCGGACAATCCCAGTGCCAGCTGTTGAGTTTCGCTGGCCCCTTCAGTGCCGGGGACATCTTGCCAGTTGGGATCATTTAGTGAAGCCTTCGCCTGGAGGACGATGCCAGGGCCACCGGGCCAACTGATGACGAGACGGTTTCCGCTAAGGACAATACTGGTCAGTGAAAGTGTCGGGGTATCCGGTTTTGGAACCGTGCTCAAGCTAGCAGGATTAGAGAGCGTTGACCCACCGCTATCTGTGACCAGGACTTGATACTCGCCTTCATCCGCTTCCTGCACGTCGCTCACGGAGAACTGTCGTGCTCGAGCTCCGGGAATATTGCTACCGTTGAAGCGCCATTGGTAGGTGAGTGGTGCGTTGCCAGTGGCGGTGACGGAGAATGTGACGGTGTTGCCTTCGGTGATCGTCTGAGACATGGGATGAGCGCTAATGACCGGGGCCGTTGATACCGTCAAAATGGCGAACTCGCTGACTTCCGACGTGGTTCCGTCGCTGACAACAACACGGTAGTTGCCCTCGTCGATTTGTTGGACATTGGCAATCGTGAAGGACGGGTTCCTGGCTCCGGGGATGTTGAATGATCCCAATTGCCACTGATAGGTCAAGGGGGCACTGGATTCAGCAAGGACGGAGAAGGTGACATCAGAACCGGGGGCGACGGTCTGGGATATTGGCGCAGTCACAATCCGTAGATCGCCTGCCGGTGGTGTGGGATCGTTCACGGTCAGCGTGGCGATACCGCTTATGAGCGTTCCACCGGCGTTCGAAAGGGTCACTCGGTAATCGCCGGCATCATTGGAACTCGTTGCACCGATAGTGAAAATGGATTCCGAAGCCCCTGGAAGACTTTGGCCATTTCGTGACCATTGGTATTGGATGTTGCTGCCTTCCGCGCGCACTTCGAAGCGAGCCGGCTGATTTGCTTCCACGGTGAGCGAGAGCGGTTGTTGCACAATGACTGGTGCCACGACCACGGGAGGGAGTTCAATGACGGTGAGCGTCGCGGTCTGGCTGGTTACTTCGCCGGCACTGTTGGAGACGATCACCGTGTAGTTGCCATCGTTCGATGGCTGACTATTGTTAATCGAAAGACTTTCTGAGACGGCCCCGGGAATCGCTTCACCGTTGTGACGCCACTGATAGCTTAGAGGCGGGGTTCCGGTGGCACTCACGCCAAAGATGGCGGTATCGCCGAGCGTCGTTTCTCGGGACTCGGGGTGCTGAGTGATCATGGGAGGGTTCAAAGTTGCCTGAACCGTCAGTCGCCCCGTCAGGCTGAACACCTGCTTGACTTCGTTGCTAACGCTTGCGCGATATTGTCCCGCATCTCCCAGGCTGATGTTCTCTAACGTGAGTTGATCCGATGTTGCGCCGGGAATATCGACGCCATCCTTTTGCCACTGGTAGATCAATGGAGGCGTTCCTGTTGCTACCACGCGGAAGTCGATCGTATCACCCGTCTTGGCGTCTAGGGATGTTGGATTGTTGGTGATGGCTGGGGGCGCGAGAACCTTGAGAGTCGCCTCGGCACTGGTCGCTTTGCCTCCGCCATTTGTGATCTCGACGACATACGTTCCGGCATCTTCTAAGGTAGCGTTGGCGATCGAGAAAGAGGGCTCGGTGGCGCCATCAATGGGTGCGTCGTTGTATGTCCATTGATAAATGAAAGGCTCAGAGCCAGTAGCGGACACATCAAATTGAGTGTTTGCGCCTAGCTCGATGCTCTTGGATTGAGGCTGTGTTTGGATTACGGGAGGATCGATCACGGTTTCAAAGCCTGGAGGTGAGAGAGGGCGAGCGAAATCAATCCAGGCAAAATAGAAGTCCGAGTCCTTGAACGGTTGTTCGGTATCTGATTCCTGGATGTGGGACTCGATAATGAATTGGCTTGTTTCGTTGGGCTCGTAGGAGAGGAACGTTCGATTCAGAGGGCTCGTGCCACCACCCGTTCTGCCGGCGGCATTGAGGATTAACATACCGTCCGTTGCCTTTTTGCCTGGGATCTCGAGTTCATAGCGTCCGGTGCCGAGGCGTTTGATGGCGTAGTTTCCTCGACCATTGAGTACGTTCGCATCACTCCCTCGGATGTGACCTCCGATGAGATTGCCAGCCGAGAAGGGGACGTAGAGAAAGGAGAAGGCCAAGCCGGATTCCGCTGCGAAACTTGGATCGGTTTCTTGGTCGGCTCGAATCATGATTTCCCATGCCGAGCCATCTGCAAGCGGCTCGGTCGCGGTAATGTGATTGCTGGTGCTGGCACGTTCGATGGACATCGTGAAGAGCATGCCATCGGTGCGAGCGTTGACACCGGGAAGGCTGAGTGCTGTCTCTTATACACATCTGACGCTGCCGACGAGCGATCTAGTGTAGATC
>CAJXVR010000143.1 GCA_913061285.1 uncultured Verrucomicrobiota bacterium
CATTGGCTTTTCTCGTCGCTAAACTCGAATCACCGCCGTTCGTTACGTGGCAAAACCTATCTCTAAGCCTGCTTCTCGTCAAACGTTTCTTTTAGTTTTTTTCAAACTCAAGAACCGGTTGTTTTTCAAAGCAGCACACCGCTTTGTCCATCAACGGGGCGGACATTAACCCAGCTGAGAATCTGCGCAAGGGTTTTCCCTAATTCTTTTTGATACGCTCTTGAAGCAACGCTCTCGTGGCCCCACCCCGAGAGGAATGGAATCGTACAGAGCCTGTCGTGCCCTAGAACCTGCCGAATAACCTTAAGGTTGCTTGCAGCAGAGGAATCAGGGCTCGCTTCCTCCATCAAGACGATCACGGGCGATTGCCCCCCTAGTGATTTTAGGTAGCCTGCGGTCAATACGACTTCATTTATAACACCCAGCCGATTGACGCCGACAACTATGTGATGCGCTCCTACCGAATGCAGTACGTCACCAATGGTGTCTGTTGTTGTTATCGGCACAGCCACCCCTCCAATTCCTTCGATAAGGAGCACCTCAGTCACTGCCCGTTCCTTTTCAATTGATTGCGTTGCAATGCTAATGGCTTGAGAGGCCTCTTTCTCCCCAAGAGCTGCAAGCGGGGCCAGGCCTTGTGAGCAGTATACTGGAGTAATCTCTTCCAGGTTTCGCTCCCTGTCGTTAGCCGCTTGCAACAACCTTGGATCATCCCAGGACCCAGCACAGAACGGCTTTATGGCAATCGCCTGCCTCCCCAGACCTCTAAGATGGACGGTTAAAAGTGCGGTTAGCACCGTCTTCCCAACCCCGGTTCCCGTTCCAGTCACTCCAATCAAATGTCCCATCTGGCTAGGGTCAGCGGAGGCTGACGACTTGAAAAGAAGAAAGCTCAGAGAGGATAGAAATTCAGCACCAGGACATCTCTCGAACCCAAACGAATGAGGGTGGCCACGTACACTTTCCGATAGTCGCCTAGACGGGCTTCGATCTCAACTTCGAAGCTGCTGCTGCGCACGGTACAGTAACGATTGAGAATGGAAATCAATTCCGGAACCATCCCAGGAACGCCAACAAGATCTTGAATCCTCACGAACGGAAAGTCATCTTCAGTCCCATCCATCCCATCGAAGCCACGCCTGGTTAAAACAATTTCCCGGGCGAGATTCTCATCCAGCCCAGGAATGAGGCTCAGAACCGCCTCTGAAGCCGTATTCACGTTGACCCTGGCTCCCCCAATCGGGGTAAACAGATCCTTGAGTCCAGCTGTAGCGAGATTAACGCCTGGGTTCAATTGAGATCCGAATGCTGGCGGGAAGCCTATCTCGCCCCCAGGACCCGCAGCCGGAGAAAGACCGACCGGTGCCCCGAACCCATCGGAACCTCTCCCCACTCCGTAATACAGACTCGGCTCAATCCCCCGAATTAAGAGTAATTCGCTGATATGATCAATCGGTCCATTTTTTGAGAGATACGGCGGGAAGGGTGGGTTTGGCTCTGTTAGATAGGCCTCTCCATCGACGCCGTTTAGTCGAGGCTCTAGATCCGGATCCACCCAGTCCAAAATCGAATCAACGATCACATCCGCAGCAAAAGGATCCACCCCCATCACTTGCATCGTTCGATTAAGAAGGGGCTCGTCCGCAATGTTGATATTAATCTTTCGCTCAAGATCGCGAATCCGAACATTGATCAAACCATCTCCAAGCCGCACATCCGTCAGCGAGACAGCCAACAGCACTTCATTCGTTCCCAGGGGGCCTCCCGCCCACATTTGACTCAGCGCATCAAACTGACCTTCAACGGGTATTTTCATCTTCTCAGCCAGAACGAATCGAGCCAACTCAATCCCTGACCGCCCCAGCCATTCCATATCCGGATCACGAGTTGTATTTGCTGCGAGCCTCATCTCGACTTTCATCGAGAATGCGTAGCTCGCTGCCAACACGCCGAAGGCAAGAATCACCACCATGACCATGACCAACGCGATGCCCCGCTTTGGATGATGAGGATGACATTTGATTCTCATAGTCTACTTTGAGAGTGATGCGACTAACGCCGGTTGTTCGGTAGAGCAGACGATCTCGCGGCCGCCCCACCTGCAGCAGGCCGCTGCCAACCTGCCCTTACGGTAGCAGCCGGCACGTGCACGATTCTCCTCAAAACATGTTCCTCAGGGACCTTGGTCTCGTCCGGCGGTATCAGTCCTAGGGAATATCGAATCATCGCTGGAAACTGATTGGTATAAATCCACTCCGGAGCCCAGTCGTTCAACTGCCCGTCCCAAAACTCCAATCCAAACACGCCAATATTTTCGGCAAGCACCAAGGCATAGGGCTCCTCGCCATTCTCAAGTGGAGCCAGAATAGGATGTTGCCTCATCACGAGTTGGTTTACCCGATTCGTCCGTTCCACAGTAAAGGTAACCCTCCGCATTGGTTGGTCGTAGAAGAGCCCACTTCCTGGGAACGATTCAGAAAGCCGACTCACGAGACTAAAGGCAGCAAAGTCTGATTCCGTATCGGTCAAGAAGGAATAGTAAGGCAGATTGAGTTCAAAGATGACGGCTGACTTGATTGATTCCTCAATCGCTCGCGTGGAAACGCGCACCCGATGCGCCTCAATCGCAGCATCGAGCCCTACCTGCGAACTTCGAAGGATCGCACTCCAACTTGCGTAGATCGCGACGATCAAACCAGAGAGAATCCCGATCGCCAGCATGATCTCAAGCAGCGTGAAGGCTCGCTTCGAGCGCGATGCAACTGACGGAAGCACTCTCATCGCCCCAAACGACGTGTGCGTCCGCCCGACCCCGGTCGCCACATCAAGATACTGTTCTTGGCCTGCTTCACTCGGCCTTCCTGCTGCCAATAGATCGCATAGTCCACCTGAAACAGTCCGTTGGTCGCTACTTCGAACACCATTCCGTCGCAAGAAAACCCTGGATTCGTGTCCTCAAAAGCGGCCTTGATTTCCATCGGCAGGGGCCCTTCTTCGAGCGCATTGGTCATCACGATCAGCGACGGAAGCGTCCCCGTATCCACATCCAGTGTCTGGAGCGATCGAGCAATGCGAAGTTGCTGGGACGTCAGCTGTAGAATGAAAAAGACCGAGGTGAAGAAGATCCCAATCGCGATCATGACTTCGAGCATACTAAAGGCACGCTCGCTCCGCTGCTCCCAACTGGAGTTAAGAATCTTCATCGATAGTCAGCCAAGTCCTCCATCTTCGCAATGGCAGTGATGGGATCCAAAGAAACCTTGCGCCATTCATCATCAACCCGGAGGACGATGGTAAACTCATCACTCGTTCCATTAGGATAAAACCGCACAATCCCTTCAGAGAACTGCATCTGATCAATAAAGTTAACATCGAGCAACTCGACCGCCACATCATCAGCAAGAGCCTCACTAAAGCCTTTTAACGCCTCAGTCGACGCGCGCCCGCTGGAAGAAACGCCAACGGCCTCTCCGCCAGACTGACGCATGAGTCGAGGTCCTTGGGCTTTTCGAACGGTCATCTGACCGTCCTCAGCGCGAATCACGAGCTCTGACGGTTGCCCTGTCATAATTGCATAAGCTCTCGCTTGTTTGCAGCCCTCCATCAAATCAAAAACGGCCTTGGTGACGCCTTGCTTTTCAATCGTCCGCAGCATGTTGGGCACTCCCCAACCTAGGACGAGCAGCGAAATCGAAATCACAACCATTAGTTCGATCAGCGTAAACGCCGCTGAAGTTGATTGCCGAACCTTCATCCCCTTCCAATGGAAGACGTAATCTGAAACATCGCCGAGAGAATACTGAACAAGAGGCCACCAACGGCCACGGCCATAACAATAATCATTGCTGGTTCAATCAAGTTTGTCATCACTCGAAGCGCAATCGTTAGCTCGTTCTCGTAAGTCTCAGCCACACTCTGCAGGGCACCAGGAACATCCCCGGTTTCCTCGCCAATCTTGATCAAATCAATCATGAGCTGAGGAAAGACCTGGCTTCGGGCAAGGGGTTGCGCGATCGTTTTACCGTCAGTGACACCCTCTCTTGTCCGCTCGATTGCATCACGGAGAATGACGTTCGGAATAATCTTCTCAGTGATTTTCAGCGCCGTCAGCACCGGCACCCCATTGTGCAACAGGGTTGAAAGCGTCCGAGCAAATTGCCCAAACAAATTCAATTTCATGACCTTCCCCAGAACGGGAAGTGACATCTTCAGTTTATCAAGGTGACGGCGACCGGATTCAGTGACCGAGTAACGCCGATAGAAGACAACACCCAAGACAGCAACAAGGGGCAGAAGCCACCAATAACTGGAAAACAAGCCACTCACAGCGATCAACATTTGTGTCGATTTAGGAAGCGGCACATTCATGTCTGTGAAAATGCTGGTGAACTTCGGCAGAATCACCGTCATGAAAAGCATCACGATTGAGACTCCAACACCGCCGACGATGGCCGGGTAGATGAGTGCAGAAACAAATTTCTGCTGTACTTCCGCAAAGCGCTCAAAGTGAGTCGCCAGACGACGCAAGACTTCTTCCAAAGCCCCACTCTGTTCCCCGGCCCGCACCATATTCACGTAGAGATCCGAAAAAATCAGCGGTTGCTTTCCCATCGAATCAGAAAGGCTTTTTCCCTCCATGACATCCTGTCGAAGCTGCTTACTCACCTCATTGGAAATCCCTTTGGATTCGAGGTGGCCCATACTATTCAGAGCCACGGTCAGCGGCATGCCTGATCTTAGCAAATTCGCCAACTGCTGAGTATAGGTCGCTAGTTCTTGTAGTTTGGGACGTCGCTTGCGCTGTAAAAGATCGCGAAACATTGGTGGCATCGATCCTGATCGCTCTCCCGAAGCGGGCTTGCTCGCTGCTCCCTTAACTGGACTCTTCCCCTTCTGAGCCTCAAGACTCACAGGAAGCAATCCGAGCCGCTCGATCTGTATCAAGGCTGCCCCACGATCATTCGCGTCCAGGACTCCCTGCACAAGCTCGCCAGAACGCCGCCTGGCTTTATATGAAAACTGCGCCATCTCTAATCAACAATTAATCAACATCCTCAGTGACAAATAGTTTCGGTCGAGACAATGACTAATCACTGAGAACCGATCTAGCGCTCACATCGCCACTCTTCTCAGCAGTGGCCTTCTGCGTGACCGTTTCGTTCAAGCTCCCCCTCCGGTAGGCCCGGAGATCAACTGTCACATGAGTGAAGCCGAGTTCACTGAGTGGGGTGACAAGCGAATCGTAGATTGAATCGGCAAAAAAACGGGCCAAATCGTTAGCGGCCAATTCAATTCTCGCTAAGAACCCTTGTTTGAGCTCGTGCAGGCGGACTCGAACCTCGGGAAATCCCTCATTCCGAATCAGTTGCTCAGCTGCTTCAACCAAGGCGAGTTTTTCGGGACTGACGATTTCCCCATAGGGAATTCGAGAACTCAGACACGGCATTGCCGGTTTATCGGCCGTCGGCAAGCCCATCGAACGGCTTATGGCCCGAATCTCTTCTTTGCTCAACGCTACTTCCCTCAAAGGAGCTCGAATGGCAAACTCATCTGCGGCTTTCCGCCCGGGACGCACGTCCCCGAGGTCACTGGAATTCTCTCCATAAGCAATCACCGCTAGCTTGTGTTCCGTCGCGAATGGCGCTAAGCGCTGAAATAATTCAGCCTTACAAAAATAGCAGCGATTGACCGGATTAGACACATAATCATCGTTGTGAAACTCTTCGGTAAGTAGAATGTGCAGCCGGAAATTAAACGTCGACGCGATCGATTTCGCTTCAGCTAGCTCGTGCCGAGGCAAACTCGGGGAATCGGCGATCACAGCCACCGAGTTTTCACCCAACTCTTGGTGGGCAATCACTGCAAGAAAGACTGAATCGACCCCGCCGGAATAGGCGATTGCACACGACCCAAACGAACGGATCAGTGAACGAAGTCTTTCTAGTTTATCAGTTGCCACTGCGCAAACCCTGCCACGGCCTCCAAACTCTGTCGAGGCCACATCAGAGGGCAGGATAGCACTCTAGAATTTGGAATCCCTAAGACCAACCATGTGGTCCTTTAGGCAATGACACCGTGATGAACGACACTAATATAAGGTAGCAAGTGGCCCGATCGATGCCCCGAAGACAAGCCCGCTGGCCAACCGACACCGTCACACCCGTCCCGGCTGACGAGGTTGCCCCCTTCCAGCTAAACTCGCTCTCGGTTGATTGAGAATTTGCCGTTGCGGCGTTGTCGAGTTTGCTGAAACTCAGTCGAAAGCGCGCTCTTTGAGTTCGTTCGGGTCAAATACATACCAACCAAACGAGAGCGATTCACATCCTCATGTGGACTCGAGAACATCCGACACCAAGCATTTACAAACTTCCTGATTACACCTTTCATACGACGAATAAGGAAAATACCACAGTCTCCTTCAAATTCCAAATAGGATTCTGCCACCCCACCGTGATCACCAAGCCCCCCGCCAAAGAGAACGCCTGGTTTTCAGAGCTAATTCTCAACCGACTGTAAATGAGTCTCCCCGGAAAAGAACCGGGAGGCAAATACGAAGAGAATCGCCGTAATGAGCATCAATCCAGCGAAAAAGAGATGGTAGGTGACAGGGCCCAGTTTGGTGCTTCCATCGGCATTCTGAATGAAGAAATTCACCCCAGAGGTAAACATATTTCCCAGCGATATCGACAAATTGAACAAGGCCATGATCAGAGACTTCATCGCATTGGGGGCCTGAGTATAGGAAAGCTCTAACCCCGTCTGGTAGAGCATAACCTCACCAGCGATCAGGATCATGAACGCCACCACGTGCCAGCCTATATTTGGTGTATCACCGGCCTGAATACGATATTCGACCCAGGCAATCAGCAAGACGCAAGGAACCGTCAAAAAAAAGCCAATCCCAATTTTCCGATTGGGAGTCAAGGTGAACACCTTATTAACCGCAGGATAAAGGACGTAACTAAAGAGTGGGATGTAGATCATCACGAGAATGGGGTTCATCACTTGAATCTGAGATGGCAACCATTCCCGGTTCAAAAAATTCCGATCCATATGAGTCGCCTGCAAGACCCAGGTCGAACCATTCTGATCATAGATAGACCAAAACACGGCAAAAAAGCAGTAAAGGAAAGCCAGTTTTCCGATCGCCTTCAAGCCCTGACCACTGAGGGCTTCCCGCAAAAAGGCAGTCCCCGCTGGAGGGACGTGGACATAGCGTTTTCGTCCCATCCAAAAGAGAACCGTCGCCAAGAGCATCAAAAGCCCGGGCACACCAAAGGCCCAATTCGCTCCAAATTTCTGCAGTAACAAGGGCGTTACGATCGTCGACACAAAAGCGCCGCAGTTCACCGCGAAGTAGAACCATCCAAAAGCCTTGGACAGTAAACGTTGATTTGACTCATTGAATTGATCGCCCAAGTTGGCTGCCACACATGGCTTTATGCCCCCGGAACCCAATGCGATCAGCCCCAGACCGATCCCCAAACCCATCCGGGTATCATCGACAGCCAACGCCAGGTGACCGAGGCAATAGACAAGCGAAAGGAAAAAGACCGTTCGATACTTTCCGAGAAATCCATCCGATATAATCGCACCGAGCAGAGGGAAAAAGTAAACAGCAGAGCTAAAAGCATGGTACCAAGCCCGCGACTCAGGATCGCTCATGACTTCGAGCTCACCGGTCGCATTGCGCAGATGCTGCGTCATGAAGATCACTAGGATGGCCCTCATGCCGTAATAGCTGAATCGCTCTGCCGCCTCGTTTCCGACGATGAAGGGGATTCCCCCTGGCATCGTTAACTTCGAGGTCCCGGTAGTGTGATCTGTCTCGCTCGCCATCTCTATCCCCCAGCTGTTCTCTTACTTAGTGCCAATCCCCTCGCGAATCTCAACTCTCTCACGAATCTCCGGATGAGCGATCTGCCCCCCAAGATTCGCCGTCCGAGCTAAGAGCAGGAGAGTCAGAAAGGCAAAAACAGAGCACCCGATTGTTGCCCAGACAGGCAAAATCCGAGTTTTCCTTGAACGATACAGACCGACGCCCGCAATAACAAACAGGAGAAACCCTCCGGTCACAGCCTGATCCGCCGCATTCTCGTGGGCGACGATGAGGGCGCTCAATTCGGCCGCCGGCTCAGAAAACAGGATCTCCGCAGACTCCTCGCCGCTGAACTTCACCACCATCGCTACCACAAACAAGGCCACACATAGCTGGAGCGAGAGCCGTTTCAGTTCTTCACTCCCTCGACAAATACCAAGAACGAGCAGCCCGAAAATAAATAGAATGCCGACCACAGGGAGGTGATTCAGAGCAAGATGAAGATGTACCCAATCCATGATTTGACTTACAAGTGTCTTACGTGTGGTTCAAAAACCTAGCCACCCCCTCGGAACAGCGCAAGGCATCTTCAATGCTAGAATCATCCATCGCTAGGCAATCCAAAACAGAAACCGAGCTCGAAGATTCTACTATCCGACTGGACTAAGCGAGAGTTCGATCTAAGTTGCTGGAAACTTAACCCAGCTCGACTGCATGCCAAACAAGGATCGCTATACCCTCATCGTCAACCCCATCAGCGGGAAGAAGACGAGCCTGGCAATGCTAGAAACAATCAAGCCCCTCTTCACTAAAGCGGGCGCAGAAATCGAGATCCTCATTACCTCCCACGCCGGGCATGCCTCAGAGCTGGCAGCGTCCATTGATCTCGGACGCACCCGATTCCTTTGCGTCATAGGTGGCGATGGAACCGTTCATGAAGTGATCAATGGACTGATGAAACGACCGGATCCCAGATCCCATCCGATCGCACTCATTCCTGCCGGAACCGGAAACACGGTATTGCAACACTTCGCTGGCAATAATCCCATTCTAGCCACCCAGCGAATCCTCCAAGGAAACACCATACCACTCGATCTCGCCCGAGTGAAACTGAATGATAAAATAGTGTTCAGCCTCAATATCGTAGGCTGGGGAGCTATTGACGATATTAACCAGAAGGCAGAAGCGTGGAGACGACTTGGCTCGCCTCGCTATGCTCTCGCAGCGCTTGCCTACATCCTCAGCCCAAAATCTCGCAAAGCAATCATCACCATCGATGACACCCGCCTTGAAGACGAGTTCCTGATGGCTGCAGCATGCAATACTCGCTTCACGGGAAAAGGAATGCAGCTTGCCCCCAAAGCCAACGCCGCCGACGGAAAACTAGACATCATTATCGTCCGCCGTGCTTCTCGACTCCAAATGCTGTCGCTCTTCTTACGGGTCTTCAACGGCAGTCATCTCGATCTACCATTCGTCGAATACACTCAAGCACGCAGCCTTGAAATTTCCTACACCGAGAACGCTGGACTAACACTCGACGGAGAGCGAACAAACGGTACGTCAGTTTCGGTCAACATCATCCCGGCAGCGCTAAACATCATCGTGTGACTCAAAGGAATCCTCCTTAGCTACCAAATCACCACTATCACAAATCCAAAATTTGACCTATTCTCCGAACAATCCCATCACATTGAAAGAATACCCAGAACAGGAACACAAATATGGAATTAGGCGCCTTCTCCGTTAGTTTAACCGTCAAGAATCTCAAGAAATCTCAGGAATTCTACGAAAAATTCGGATTCAAAGTCATGACCGGCGACCCCGAGAAAAACTGGCTCATTCTAAAAAACGGCGAGCATGCCATCGGTCTTTTCCAAGAAATGTTTGAGAAAAACATTCTAACCTTCAATCCCGGATGGGATCAAAACGCTAACAAGCTAGAATCATTCACCGACGTCAGAACCATTCAACGCCAGCTCAAAGAGGCAGGCGTCACCTTCGAGGTCGAGGCGGATGAATCCTCCACCGGGCCCGCAAGTTTTATCGTGACCGACCCTGACGGAAACCCGATTCTCGTTGATCAGCACGTCTAATTCAGGCCCTCCCCCAAAAACTTTGGGTTTTAAGCCCGACTAAGTTCGATATTGACGCTTGAGAGACCAGGGCTAGTATGCGCAGCTCGTTCGGGGGGCACATCGGGGCAATTCGGGAAAACGGTCGAGAATTCAAGAAAACATCGAGAAAGTATAGAATGGCAACAAAAGTAGCGATTAACGGTTTTGGACGCATTGGGCGCCTGGTTTTCCGGGCCTTGGTTGAACAGGGTCTTGTCGGAAATGAGATCGAAGTGGTCGCAGTCGGAGATATCGTCCCTGCAGACAACCTGGCTTACCTGCTAAAATATGATTCCACTCAAGGACGATTTGATGGAACCGTTTCCTCCAAGAAATCATCGTCGGACAAAGCCGATGATGACGTTCTCGTCGTTAACGGCAAGGACATCCACGTCGTTAGTGCCCGTGAGCCATCAGGGCTCCCTTGGAAAGCCATGGGCGTCGATATCGTTATCGAATCCACCGGCCTATTCACCGCTGCCGATAAGGCAAAGGGTCACATTGAAGCTGGCGCAAAGAAAGTCATCATCTCAGCACCTGCAAAAGGTGACGGCATCGCCACGATCGTTATGGGTGTCAATCACGAGACCTACAATCCCGCAGAGCACAATCTGATTTCAAACGCCTCCTGCACGACCAACTGTCTTGCCCCTCTCGTTCACGTCCTCCTGAAAGAAGGCTTTGGTGTGGACGAAGGTCTCATGACCACCGTTCACGCTTACACCGCGACACAAAAAACCGTCGACGGACCGAGCCGCAAGGACTGGAAGGGCGGGCGCTCAGCAGCGATCAATATTATTCCATCCGCAACGGGCGCAGCAAAAGCCGTTGGTTTGGTCCTCCCAGAGGTTCAAGGCAAGCTCACCGGAATGGCTCTTCGAGTGCCGACTCCCACGTCTTCCTGCGTCGATCTCACGATCAAGACCGTCAAAGAGACGAGCTACGCCGAGATTTCTGCAGCAATGAAGAAGGCAAGCGAGACGTACATGAAAGGAATCCTAGAGTGGACGGATGACGAAGTGGTCAGCACGGACTTCATCCACAGCAGCTCTTCTTCCATCTTCGATGCGGGATCTGGAATCGAGCTAAACAGCAAGTTCTTCAAACTGCTGAGCTGGTACGACAACGAGTGGGGATACAGCAACCGCGTCGGCGATTTGCTCCGGTTCATGTTGAGCAAGGGGCTCTAAGCTCTCTTTAGCACCTAAATTCTAAATGAAAGGCCTGTGGTATCAACCACAGGCCTTTTTCATGCTCGTCGTCCTACCTTAACGCCGTCGCTTCTTAGTCTTGTTCACCACCACGAATCGCCCGCCAACGCCCCGACTCCACACACGAAGCAAGACCGAAGGTTTGTTGATGGATTCACTCAACTCAACCGCATCATCCGCATTCTCTACGACTTGTTGCTCAATCGAAACGATCACATCTCCCCGAGCCAAATCAGCTAAATCCGCTGCAGAACCTGGCTCAACGCGGGTGATCAAAGCACCTCGAATGCTCCGCGGAATCCGAAACTCCGCTCGGGCCGAATTCGTAAGGTCGGCAACAGTGACGCCGTCAAGGGCGTCATGCTCGATCGCACCATGACGATAGTCTCTTTCCACATTAAACGAGGTATATCCCTCCTCCGGAAGCCGGCCAATCGTCACACCAAGCATCCGCTTCTTTCCCTCTCTCAAGATCAGAAAATCGACTTCCGTCCCCGGCCGGGTCTCAGCGACGAACAGCTTTAGCCCATGCATTCCCTCGACATTTTGCCCGTCAAATTCGAGAATGATGTCGCCAGCCTCGATACCAGCCTCCGCAGCAGGCCCACCAGGGGCAACGTCGCCCACCAGCACGCCTTGCCCGACTTCCACACCAAAATGCCGGGCCAACGCCTCATCATGGGCCTGCATTTCGATGCCCAGTAGCCCACGCTCGACGTTTCCGAATTCAATGATCTGATCCATGACGCCCCGGGCCATATTGATCGGCACCGCAAATCCGATTCCTTGATTGCCCCCAGAGCCACTCATTATCAGAGTGTTAATCCCAACCAGACGCCCCTCAGCATCAACCAAAGCCCCCCCTGAATTCCCAGGGTTGATGGAGGCATCGGTTTGGATAAAATCCCCCACATTGATAATTCCAAACCCTCCGCGTCCCGTTGCCGAAACAATGCCCATGGTCACGGTTTGTCCCACGCCGAAAGGATTGCCCAGGGCCAAGACGACATCACCAATTTCCAATGTGCTGCTGTCACTCAAGATGAGCGCCGGCAAAACATCGTCAGAATCAATCTTTAGAACCGCAATGTCGGTATGCGGATCCGCCCCCACCAGTTTCGCCGGAAAGGTCGTCGTCTTGTCCACGAGTGTCACAACAATATCCTCTGAATCCGCGACGACATGGTTATTGGTTAAAATATATCCATCGGCCGAAACGATCACTCCCGATCCGATCACTGGGGGAGCCTGATACGAAGGAGCCTGTGGCTCATCGAAGAAGGGGAAAAATGGATTCCCTCGCGGAAAAGGGCTCATAGTACGCGGCCGTTCTTCGGGAGCCTTGTTGCTCGTGATATAGACAACCCCAGGTGCGACTTGCTTGACCACCCCAGCAAAGCTCGTCGCCAACTTGACCTCCCGGGATAATGGCGTGGACTCCACGTTGAGTTTTGGAGGTTTGAGCTTTGCCGTCTTGCCCAAGGTGATATTCGGAAGATTGACCCAGATTAATCCCCCAACGAGCATTCCCAATCCGATCGATGCAAACTTGATAGGTTTAATGTTCATGATGATTCACACTCTCTATCAGCGAGAGATCTTAAGGATTTGACGACGGTTACGACGCCAGAATCCAAGACAATAACACACGGCAACCTTGATATAGACAGGGACTAATGTCTCATGTTCAAAAAGCTACAGCCGCCATCTGATACTCAGACGGCGGCTGCATTCTCCCCGTGCAATCAACCAGATTAGGCGACGGCCACTTCGATGGATTTGGGCTTGGCTTCCTCAAGTTTCGGCAAGGCCACCCTGAGGACCCCATCTCGAAACTCCGCGGCTACCTTCTCGGCGTCCGCATTCTTCGGGACCCGAAATGTTCTCACGAATTTGCCGTAAGATCGCTCCACCCGATGAAACTTAGTTTCGTCACTGACGGTTTCCGCCTTCCGTTCCCCTGAGATCGTCAGTATTCCATCCTCAACCTTTACAGTGATGTCTTTCTTCCCAATTTCAGGGAGTTCAGCCTTGATCAGATACTCGTTGTTTGCCTCGACGACATCAACCAGAGGCACCCAATCCCCGGTTCGATCACTCTCTACTCGACCTGCTACCGCCCGATCGCCAAAGAAGAGCTGGTTAATCTGATTATTGAAGTTGTCCATTTCAGAAAAAGGATTCCAAGTTCGGTTGTTCAATAGATTTAATGTACTCATAATTTTCCTTACTGTTTGTTGAATTTTGTTTCAGTTGGCTCTCGTTCCAAATCGAGATTCAGCACACTTCCTCACTAACATGAACGATGCCAAGACAATCCTGAACAACTTAAACTACCTGATATCAACATTTTACACGATTACCGCCACTCAACCAAAACACGATTTAAAGAGCCATTATGACCCGACTCATGACACTAGTGAGCCACTTATGAGACACGAGTCTTTATGGCTCATTCATAACATTCCAAACTCAGGGAAACCCGAACAAGAGTCCGCCAATGAATGAGATACCAGCGAGACTAACTCGAACCCTATTTCAACCTATCCGCCGGCAGGAAATCAAAGGAGCCCTCAACCACGGCCCAAACTCCAGCGGGCCCCATTCTTCCCTCGATCAAAACCTCCCTCGTCCAAAGCCCCGTTCTAGAGGAACGAAGCACTGATTCTTACCTTGGTGTCTTGACCGAGAGCTACGGGTCTTCTATATCGATTGTCGGCTGCGTTTTGCAGCATAAGCCCACAATTCGCTAGCCAGCATAGTCGCTTGGCCAAACGAGCAGGGAACAATAACGGACCAATGCAATCGACAAATCGGCTGAACAGCACATTTTCGCTCATTCTTACTCTCGCTACCTTCGTTGTGACATCCCCACGAACGGTCGCTGCACCTGAGCTATTGAATGCCGTCGTTGCCCTTGTTTTCGAGACACCCATCACGGTCGATGACATCAAAATTCAGACGGCGCCACTCGAGGAAGAACTTTTCCGCCAGTTCAATCGCGAGCCCGCGGTTCTCCAACAAAAGGTGAATGAGATCCGACAATCAGCCCTTGAAACCCTTATTGAGCGAGAACTAATTATTCACGAGTTTGAAAGCCAAGGATACGCGATCCCTGACTCCGTTATCGATGAGCAAATCCAAGACAGAATCCGGCGGCAGTTCGGCGATAGTCTTACGCTAACTAAAACACTCCAAGCACGAGGCATTACCAAGGAGACCTATCGCAAAGGCATCAGACAGCAGGTCATTGTAGACGCCCTCACTGCCCGAAACGTCAATTCCGTGGTGCTTGTTTCGCCTTTCGAGATCGAGCGGTATTACCAGGAAAATCTCGAAACATTCCAACAGGAAGAACGTATCCACTTGAGAATGATCTTCATGAGACATCTCCAAGGCGATGAAACCGCCGCGCCAAAACTCTTGGGGGAAATTCGAAACAAAATCAGCGAAGGCGCCTCCTTTGCCGAAATGGCCTCGGTCTATCACGACGGCTCCCAACGCAGCGATGGTGGCGATTGGGGCTGGGTCGAACGAAGCGTCCTAAGAGAAGATCTCGCTGAGGTCGCTTTCTCTCTCAAAGAAAATGAGATGAGCGACGTCCTCATCCGAGATGAAGGCGCCTACTTAATGCAGGTCGAAGAACATCGTACTGCAGAACCCCGAGCCCTCACGGAAGTTCGAGAGGAAATTGAAAAGACGCTTCTCGCCGAGGAACGAAATCGGCTTCAGAAGCAGTGGGTGGACACGCTCCGGAAAAAGGGATTCATCCGCTACTACTAAGATCCCCTTACAGTCAGTTTTCCCGGACTTGCGCTGATAGAAACTCATAAGCCTCATCGCGAAGGTCTGGTGGAAAATCGTGACCACACTCTGGGTGGCGCACCTGTAGCACGGACTCGGCCCCGAAAAGTGAGTAAACGGGTCTGGCTGATGAAACGATTTGCGCCACGCTTTCCCAACGAAAATTCGAATCTCCTTTAGGCGCACTAACAAACACCCCCCTTGGCGCCAAGGCACCAACGAGCTCGTGGAAATCAAAAGGGATCGACTCCAGCTCGTAGTCGAGAAGCTCCGGCATATAACGATCGCTCGTCCACCCCCGAATATCGCCCCCTTTGTAATCCAAAAACGAATCGAAGGCACAACTCGTCGCGATCGCGCGAATCCGAGCATCAAAGACTGCAGTATAGATTGCATTGTGCCCTCCCAGAGAGTGCCCAATCGCGGCGATTGCCCTCGGCTCTACATAATCGAGCGATTCAAGAAGATCGATCGCCCGCATATTATCCCAAACCGCCTTCATCGTCCCACTCCTGTATCCCAATCGTTTTAGGTCCGGCTGATAGTCCGCCAACAATGGATAGCTCGGAGCGATGGTCACAAAGCCCCGCTTCGCCAGCTCTTCTGCATAGTTCCGCCCCGAGCGCCCTCCTAGGCCAACCACAACTTTGTGACCCACCTGATCATCCGTCGGATGAAGACTCAATACCCCAGGCGCGGTCGCGCTACCATCCAGGCAAGCTTTCGGAATAAGCAAATAGGCTGGAACACGTGAATTGGGCTCCGATTGATACTCAATCAGGCGACGAACGTAGGAACCGCAATCAACTTCTTCGATTACTTTAACATCCAAAGGCACACGCCGCTCCTCACCCGGCAACCTGCCCATCACCCGCTGCATGGCGCGCCGAATGTTCGTCGTTTTTCGGCGCCAGGCCAAAATCGATTGATTCGGGTCGCCCCCCTGTGTAAGCGAGGGCTCCAACAGTTGTTTTCGGTCCTTCCGTGCGCTCAGTTCTAAACGTATTGGCCACCGAACATAACCTGCCAGGTTAACGCTCCCATCTTCTGGCGCCCGTGTCTCCAAAGCAAACTGCCCCCCCTCTTCCAGCATTAGCGTCCCCCCTAGAACCTGTCGACCCAGCTCAAGCTCAGGACCGTTGAAACCAATCCGATAACGCCGATCCGGGCGACCTTCTACCGTAGCCTCCCACCAGTTTCCTCGGATACAATAGTCGAGAATTCGAAGCCGTTGACTCGTCTGCCCCATAACCAATGGTGGCGATTCGACAGAAAACTCAAGGCCAGGATCTTGCTTTATCTCCGCCCGGTAAGTACCGGCGGGCAAGGTTCGAGAGAACCTCACCCGTTTGGCAGCCGCCGTTCGCATCACGGTGAAATAAGGCGTCCCAACACTGTCGGTCACCTTCTCAATAATCGAATGCCCCGGAAGCTCCGGATTGAAATCCACGTGAATTGGAGCGGCACCCCGCCATTCCAATGCAATTTGCAGCGAATCATTCTGCTTCAAGAGCTGCAGGTCAAATCTCTCCTCACCAAACGGTATATCGCGCACCGTGAGAAAGTCCCAAGCCGGCGGTAAACTTGGCGCCAAGCTCAGACGTCGGGCGGGGACGTCCACTTCCAGCCCAAGCAAACCTTCATAAAACCCGCTAACAACTGAAACTTCAGAAAACATCTGATGCGGCACCGCGTCTGGAAGCAACTCAAAGCGATCCCCACGAAACACTTCCGGCATCGGACCAAGCCCGGAACCCCATCGAGCTTCAATCATTGAATGCCAATTCATAAAGCCACGAACGGATTGTCCGTGCCGATAGTCGCAAATGGCCACCCCCGCATGCCAAACCGGCCAGACAGATCCCGACTGATAAGACGACTCATCAAATCGCGGATCCGACAACGCCAAAGAACGCACTCCCCAGTCCGTCATAAACTCAGAACTGGCAAGCACCCGAAGCGCTCGAACGATCCGATCGCTTTTCAGATCGCTGAGCCAAAAACCCACCGAGTGATGTGGCACCAACGAATCAACCCTTCTTCCGGAGCGATCCATCCCCCAGATATAGAATCCCCTATCATCATTCCAAAACCTTGCCTCAATCGACGCTTGAGCTCTCGCCTTCATCTGCTCCGCCTCAACTGCGATGCCATCCTGACCGAGCTGCCGCGCCATGTAAGCGACCTCCTTCAGAGCCCGAACCCACATCGCCTCCAACTGGGTGTCCTTCCAAATGGCGGTCGAACTCTCCGCCGAGCCCCAATCGCCTCGATCGACCGTAATGAGCCCATCATTCGGATCGATCTGACGGCGACACCAACGAAAGGCATTTTGAATTACCTGCCAATGCCTACGAATGAAGTCTAGATCTCCCGTGCTTCGTAAGTAATGACCATAGCCAGCCAAGTAGTAGACGGGCCCATCGCTGTGCATGTAGGCATAGCGAAACTCTTCCAAGAACTTGGGCCAGTGAACCAGACTTTGGGTGACTTCATGGACCGTCTTTCCATCGGCCCTGTGATGCGGCCGCAGAAACTCGAACGCTTCACGGACATGCCGTGACAGCCCCAAGCGATGATAGGCCCACGAGGTCAGCGTGGGTTCTTCAAAAAACCAGGCATACTTGGGGCGAGTTGTCCCGCGCGAACTGCTATAGCCAGAGACCAATCCCCAGCCAAGATCAGGATTATTCACTCGCAGCTGGTCCAACGATATTCCAGACCACAGAAGCGCTTCGTTTACCTCCGCGTCGGGTGAAATGACTTTCGGCAAGCGGCGAATTAACTCCGAATAATACTCTTGGGCTTGCAGGCGGCGGGCTGCAATATTGTCCACCAAGAGGTCAAGCTGCCGAAGCGCTTCCGGGAATTCCGTCTGCGCTAAATAGAAAACCAGTGAGTGATGGGGGTTTCCCAGCTCGGGAAAACGCAGCATGAGGACACCATCCCCATCAACCACCATCTGACTGCCTACCGTGGGTCGCATCAGGAGCAGGGCCTCGGATCGACCAGCCTTGAATGCCCAAGTTCGAGACTCGATATCCCAGCGCATGAACAAGTCATGACTGATATCACGGTGCATCGGCGTAACCACCGGCCTAAACCGTGCAGCCAGTTCAACCCCAGGCGGTAGCGACGCGTTTATTTCGATGACCCCACCGGGAATACCGCGCGGGCAAAAAAGTGTAATCGAAACGGTCGCGTCTTCGCTGGCGAATTCCAGCGTTGCCTGATGGGGGCTGGAGATGTGCTTTCGAATCTGTCGATTGAGTGAGACAAACCGACCTCCCTCCTTCACCCATCCAAACTCCAAATTATCGAACGCCTTGAATGGGTACACCCAGGCCTCCAATCCATCGCTCAAAGTACCCCAGATCCCCGCATGCGTACCCAGCGCTTCGACATCTGTCTCTTATACACATCTCCGAGCCCACGAGACCTCTCTACATCTC
>CAJXVR010000144.1 GCA_913061285.1 uncultured Verrucomicrobiota bacterium
CGAGATGTAGAGAGGTCTCGTGGGCTCGGAGATGTGTATAAGAGACAGAGCCAGAACCGCTTCTCACACCTGGAAAACGGGCGAACTCATCTCTAGCACTCAAGCGGCTTCCAACTTGCCAGCGTCGCGCCAATTTCTAAGGGTCCAGCGAGAAACGAGACTACCATTTCTGATCGATGCCCTTTAGTTTAGCTGCATTCATTCAACAGATAAATCATTCAACTAACCGGCGCCCATCATGTTTGTATTTGAACAGAGACTCCACAGAGCTTTGGTCTTTGCCCTCTTCCTCGCTTGCATCGTTCCCTCAACAGCGAACGCATCAGAACACGAGATCCTCCTCTGGCCCAATGGGGCCCCGGGAGAGGCCGGAACGATCGAGGCCGAGAAGATCAACGATCCCAAAGGCTCAAAACCAGTCACACGAATCACGAACGTGACCGCACCAACGCTCACTGTCTTCCGGCCAGAACCGAGCAAAGACACCGGGACGACGGTTATCGTTTGCCCCGGCGGAGGCTACAACATCTTGGCCTATGACCTCGAGGGAACAGAAATCGTCGCATGGCTCAATTCGATCGGCGTGACGGGCGTCTTGTTAAAATACCGAGTCCCCCGTCGTCTGGGGCTTGAGAAACATACGGCCCCATTGCAAGACGCTCAGCGAGCCCTTGGAATCGTTCGGCATCGATCCGAGCGCTGGGGAATCGCCCCTGATCGCATCGGCATCCTCGGTTTTTCAGCCGGTGGTCATCTATCCGCGATGGCGTCTACTCACTTCGATCAAAGAGTCTATCCCCGCACGGATGCTAGCGATGACGTGAGCTGTCGACCAGATTTCTCGATTCTCATTTACCCAGCCTACCTGAGTAAGGAAGGAAATCGACTCGAACTCGCGGATGAACTAACCATCCATGAGAACACGCCCCCGTGCATTCTGATTCAAACCCAAGACGACGGCGTCAAAGTAGAAAGCAGCATCGCCTACTACCTCGGCCTAAAGCAGGCGAAAATACCCGTTGAAATGCACCTCTATCCAAGCGGTGGGCACGGCTACGGTTTGCGATCTTCCGAGCACCTCGTTTCTTCATGGCCAAATCGCTGCGAGGAATGGTTGAGACAAGGCAAGCTTCTCATCAAGCGCAACTGATTATTTCAGTCCGGAAAAAATTCTCGGACTCATTGCCAATAAATCGCTAAGTGAACAGTGAATCGGATTGACAATCCCCAGCGACTCCTGGTTTAATTCGTTGTTCCCAATCTCAAGCCGGACACTGCCCCTCCGGTTGATTCTACGGGAGGGGTGTCGACACTGTCAGTCCTGGTCGGACTAATTCCATTTCCCGCTTTTACTTTTAACACATCACAAACGAACTCTAGTGCATTCTGTGGAGACAACGATTTTCGGAGAGACGCCAACCGGTGAAGTTGCAAACCTTTTCACCTTAAGAAACACGAACGGACTCATTGTCAAAGTCACGAACTATGGAGCTGCAATCATACAGGTTCATGTTCCGGACAGAGATGGGAAGCTCGATGACATCACGCTTGGCTTCGATGATTTACCTGGATACCTAAACAACGATCCCTTTTTCGGGGTCGTCGCTGGCCGTTATGCTAACCGAATTGCCAAAGGCCAATTCAAACTGAACGGAAAAGACTATCGTCTGGCGATAAATAACGGCCCCAACCATCTTCATGGCGGAACAACAGGTTTCAACAAACGATTTTGGTCCGCTGTCGCACTGAATGAGGAAGGCAAGGAAGGCGTTCGCCTGACCTATGAAAGCCCCGATCGCGAGGAAGGCTATCCTGGAAAAGTGACCACCCAGATCGACTACACACTCAATGAATCAAACGAACTCCGAATTGAGTATCAAGCCGTATCAGACACCCCAACACCGATCAACCTAACCAATCACGCTTACTGGAATCTTGGCGGGGAGGGAAGCGGGCATATTGGCGACCACGAACTGACCTTGAATGCGGACCTCTACACCCCTGTGGACGAGACACTCATCCCAACCGGGGAGATTCGCTGTGTTAACGAAACGCCGCTTGATTTTAGAAATCCAACCAAGATTGGAGATCGCATCGCTAACGTAGGCCACGAGCCGAATGGTTATGATCACAATTTCGTCCTGAATAAGTCGGAAATCGGCGCGATTGAACTGGCAGCAACCGTTCGCCACGAGGCGTCAGGGAGACGAATGGAAGTCTGGACAAGCGAGCCAGGCATTCAGCTCTATACGGCGAATTTTCTGGACGGTAGCCACAGAGGCAAATCTGGCACCCCATACGAACAACAGCACGGCTTTTGCCTTGAATGCCAACACTTTCCCGATTCGCCAAATCACCCCCATTTTCCTTCGACCACCCTCAGGCCCGAAACGGTCTATCGGCAGACGACGATCCATCGCTTCTCAAACGACGGCTAGGCTTTAGCAGATCAGCGATCAACGCAGTTTTTTCGCCCCAGACGAAGCGCCAAAAAACGACACGTTCTCACAACCAAAACAATGGCCCCTGAGGAACGAGTCCAGCAGGGGCCATTTGAAGAATACTAGATCGGATCAGCCAGAAACCGCTTCACCTGTGGCCGCTTTCTGAACAAATGAGAGATGGTCTCCATCAGCAGTAACCTCAATAGGTAAGTTCCCTGAGAAATGTCCCCGTAGAATCTCTTCTGCGAGAGGATCCTCCAAATAGCGCTCGACCGCTCGCCGCATTGGGCGGGCGCCGTAACTCGGATCATACCCCTTTTCAACCAGAAAGTCCTTAGCACTCTCATCCAAGATCAACTCAAGATCACGCTTACGTAAACGTTCCAACACTTTCTCAACTTCTAGAGAAAGAATTTCAATCAAGTTCGTTTTCGTCAGCGACCGGAATACAATCACATCATCCAAACGATTCAGAAACTCCGGCTTGAACACTCGTTTAGCTTCATCAAGAATTCGCTCCCGCATCGCGCTATAATCCGCTTCACCATCCCCCTGGACGAAGCCGATCACACCACCATTCTCGATCAGTCCAGCTCCGACGTTGGAAGTCATCAAGATAATGGTGTTTCTAAAATCAACCGAACGTCCGACATTATCCGTCAGCTTTCCTTCCTCTAGAATTTGAAGGAGCATATTCATCACGTCTGGATGCGCCTTTTCAATCTCATCAAAAAGAACCACAGAATATGGCTGCCGCCGAACCTTCTCTGTCAACTGTCCGCCCTCCTCATATCCAACGTATCCAGGAGGAGATCCAACCAAGCGTGACACCGTAAATTTCTCCATGTATTCGCTCATATCGAGCTGAATGAGACACTTCTCATCTCCAAACATGTTCTCGGCAATGGTCTTAGCTAGCAACGTCTTCCCGACGCCTGTTGGCCCCAGAAGAGCAAAGGTTCCGATGGGTCGCCGCGGATCTTTCAGGTCAGCGCGCGATCGCCGCAAGGCCTTCGACATTGCTGACACCGCTTCTTTCTGCCCGACGACAGTCGTCGAAAGCTCGTCCTCCATAGCAAGAAGTCGCTGTGCTTCTCCTTGCTCCATTCGCTTCAACGGGATTCCAGTCCATTTCGCCACGATATTGAGAATATCTTCGTCATCGACAAGCACCCGTTCCTCCTCACGGGTCGCCTTCCAAGCCCCAAGAATCGTCTCTAGCTTCTCTTTGGCCTGCTTCTCATCATCCCGCATGGAGGCAGCACGCTCAAAATCTTGCTCTTTGATCGCTTTTTCCTTCTCGGCCTTGATTTCCTCAATCTCAACCTCAAGGCTCTTCACGTCTGGCGGCCTAGTCATCGACTTAATCCTCGCACGGGCTCCGGCCTCGTCCATCACATCGATAGCTTTATCAGGGAGATATCGGCCGGTTATGTAGCGATCAGACAATTTAACAGCCGCCTCGATAGCAGAATCGGTTAAATCAATCTTGTGATGGTCTTCGTATTTGGAACTAACGCCCTTAAGAATCAAGATCGCATCATCGATCGATGGCGCCTCTACCTTGACTGACTGGAATCGCCGCTCAAGGGCTGCGTCCTTCTCGATATACTTGCGGTATTCATTCAAGGTTGTCGCTCCAACACATTGCATCTCCCCGCGGCTTAAGGCGGGCTTGATAATGTTTGAAGCATCCATGGTCCCTTCAGCAGAGCCGGCGCCAACAATGGTGTGAAGCTCATCGATGAAGAGAATGATGTTCTTCGTACGCTTGATCTCATCCATCACCGCCTTAATTCGCTCTTCGAATTGTCCCCGGTACTTCGTTCCCGCAACCATCAGCGCAAGATCCAAAGTCACGACACGCTTGTCCCGGAGAATTTCAGGGACATTCCCTCGGGAGACTTCTTGTGCCAGCCCCTCAACAATGGCCGTCTTGCCGACGCCAGCTTCCCCAAGGAGCACAGGATTATTTTTCGTGCGGCGACAAAGAATCTGAATAACCCGCTCGATTTCCTCCGTTCGGCCAATTACGGGATCCATTTCCCCTTTGGCAGCAATCTCGGTTAGATCCCGTCCAAAGGCCCTCAAAGCCGGAGTCTTGACATCTCCCTTTTTGTCTCCGGTTTTCTCAGCCATCTCGGCACCGGCAAATTCCTCGCCGCCTTGAAAATTAGGGTCAAGTTCCCGCAGAACTTCTTGCCGAGTCTGCTCGATATCAATATCCAAAGTCTTAAGAACCTTGGCAGCCACACCGTCCCCTTCTCGTAGAAGCCCCAACAAAATATGCTCGGTCCCAACGTAAGTATGAGCTAGTTGTTTGGCTTCTTTGGCTGCAAGATTTAGCACCTTTTTTACCCGAGGCGTGTAGGGAATCGTTCCAACGACCTTCTGGTCTGGCCCGCTCGGGACGTGCTTCTCCACCTCTAATCGCACCGTATCAAGCTCGAGCCCCATCTTCTGGAGCACATTGACCGCGACTCCCTGCCCCAGCTTTATCAGCCCCAAGAGCAAGTGCTCGGTACCGACATAGGTGTGGTTGAATCGATCCGCCTCTTTCCGTGCCAAAGCAAGCACCTGCTGCGCACGCGGCGTAAAATTGTTGAAAGCGTCTTCGCTCATATTAGAACCTATCCGCCAATAGAACTACATTCCCCACTGGAACTCCTATCGGGCTTTTATGGCCGTATCTTAAGGGCTCGGTGAGCCACAATTTTCAGGAACGGCCCTTGAAACGATCCAAAAACAATCCGTCCTCGAAATCGTTGCGGGACCTCTCCTGCAGGACCTTTCCGAAATCCTATTGATTAACTACAACGACCGGAAGCAAAAATCCAGCCGCAATCGCCGGGAAAAACGAGATTCATTGTCAACGGGCAGTCTCATAAACAAAATCAAGATTCCAGCTAGCACAAAGATAGGATCTCGTTTTATAACCACGGCGATGTCACCGTTAGTACAACCAGAGATCATTTTCACTCATGAAAGCGATCTCGACGGCTTCGTCTCAGGCTGTCTTTTGCAAAGACTCGCAAAAATTCTCTATCGTGCCGATGTCCCAGTCGAGCCACTTTCCTCCAGCCCCTGGAGCAATTTGAAACGGTTTCCGAAGAATGCGTGGGTTTGTGATCTCTCGTTCGACCCCAAGGTCGATCGGGAGGGCTGGACGATCGTTGATCACCATATGACAGATCATCAGGCAACGTCGGCCAAGGTCATTCACGACCTAAACCAATCAGCAGCAAAGCTTTGCTACAATTTACTCAAAGAAAACAATGCCGGGAACGAATCCCTTGATCGCCTTGTCGAATTGACAAACATCGCCGACCTCTACCTCTGCGAGCATCCTGACTTCGATCTCGCTTCCGACTACGCCCGCTTGGTAAAAACCTATCATTTCCGCCCGCTTTACCGGCTCATCGGTCAAGATATCGAGTCGCTGGTCGATCATCCCTTGCTCGAGCTCATGAAATTAAAACGTCAAGTTGAGGACCCAATCGGGCTCAATTGGAGCAAGGACCAAGTCAAAGAAATCACTCCTGAGGTTGGCTACGTTGCCACGGCAATCGGCGACACCAACTACATCGTCCACCAACTACTGGAACTACCCAACCAGTCCTACAAGGCCCTAATCACCTTCTTCAAGAAGCCGAGTGGGCCGGTCACCGCCAGTATCAGAAGCCAGAACGGTGAAGCTCTAGAAATAGCCAAGCGCTTACAAGGAGGCGGGCATCCGAATGCATCCGGAACGACTCTCCCACGATCCGTCACCACCTTCGAAGGCGCCGTGGCCTATCTCAAGCAGGTTCTGATGCCACCCAAAGTAAACGAAACAGACCTTGGCACCGGGACGGAAGCACTTTTCGATTCGGCAGGGTTTTAGCGGCTAAGATTCGCTCTCAGACGTTTCATCGACCGCATCCTGCAGCGCCTCAGAAGGCCGCGGCACAGCGACAAGACGTTCCCGAAGCAGATCTGCCCGGAGAACATCCCGCTCCTCAGCGCTTTTCTTCCCTTCTGAACGTCGCTGAATATGAGCCGGCTCAGTCACAATAAAAAGCTCATCAACAAGCGCGCGATGTTCTGTGGGAAACAATTCCAAATCCACACCAAGTCGGAGTAAGGACAAGAGATTCTTTGTCTCTTTGGAGGAAATACTATGAGAATGCGACAAGATGCCATAGGCCCGGCCGATGTGATTCAAGAGCATCTTTGGGTTCGTCTCTAGAATCTTGCGGCGAGCGTTCTCCTCATTCTCAACAATCTGTAAAACAACCTTATTCAGCTTCTCAACAATTTCTTCTTCAGACTCACCCAGCGTCATTTGGTTAGAAACTTGAAACACATTGCCCAAAGCCTCCGTCCCTTCGCCATAGAGCCCCCTCACAGCCAGCCCTAGCTTATTCACGGAAGTGATTATTTGATTGATGTGTTCTGCCAAGACTAGCCCCGGCAAATGAAGCATCGCACTCACACGAATGCCAGTACCGAGATTTGTTGGGCAGGCCGTCAGATAACCGTATTTCGAAGAAAATGCATAGGGCACCACCAGCTCCAATTTCGAATCGAAAGCGTTGATTTTTGACCACGCTTCCTTGATCTGCAATCCGGGCAAGATTACCTGCATGCGAAGATGATCCTCTTCATTGATCATCACGCTAATCAACTCGTCCTTGCTAAGGACCACTGCACTCCCTCCTCCTCGAGCGGCGTGTTCCCGGCTGATCAGATGGCGCTCGACAAGAATCTGTTTTTCCAGCGCGGTCAACTTCCCCATTCCTTCATGGGCGCCCCCTTTCATCAGGCCGAGCTCAGACACAGCGGGTAAAAGTATCTGCAAGGCTTCGACTCGCTGCGCTTTTTTCGAATGCCCAGGGAAAGAAACGGACTCGAGGTTCCTCGCTAACCGCACTCGGCTCGTGAGTACGATTTTATCTAAAGGGCCCGCACGACGGGTGTAAGCCTCCGCCGGTTTCAGGAAATCAAGCAGTTTCATTGTCCTCCTCCGGCACGAGCGTCAGCTTCTCAATTTCGCGTTTGACCACTTTAAGCTCATCTCGCAAAACAGCCGCATCCTCAAAATCTTCTTTCTGAATCGCAGCGTCGAGCCGCTCCTGAAGTGAAAGCGCACGGTCCTGCAACTCCTTGCTGCTACGCAGCTTCTCAGGCACTTTCCCCGTATGGCGAACCCCTCGATGCATCGTCTTGAAAACCTGCTCGAGCCCTTCTTCGAAGACGTCGTAGCACCGCGAACACCCCAGTCGTCCCGTTTTCTTGAATTCAGCCTGCTTGTAGCCACAAAACTCACATTCAACCTGTTTTCCAGTTTCAGGCATTGAAACTTCAGGTTTTTGCACGGTCTCCATCCCAGTCAGGACATCGGCAAGGGAAAACCCGGTTGGATCGTCGATTCCCTTGTCTTTGGCACAAGATTCACACAGATCGACTTTCCTGATCTTACCTTCCACCATCTGTGTCAAATGCACCTTGGCTTCGTTCTTCTCGCAAACGTTGCAAAGCATAGATCAAATAATACGACTCTGTAGATTCCGCAAAGTGTTGAGGAGAGAACCGAGGTTCTCAACCTTCCTTCAAAATCGGCACCCCACTTGCCCGGGTTAAATCATGGTAGGCAGCCACGAGCTTCCGGGTCACCGTTCCCGGAACCCCTTCACCAATCACTCGCTGGTCAACCTTCACAACGGGCACCACTTCAGCTCCCGTCCCCGTGAGAAAACACTCATCCGCCACAAACACATCATAGCGTGAAATATTCTTTTCAACAACTTCCAGCCCCTCCTTACGCGCTAATTCCATCACGACGTTGCGGGTAATCCCATAGAGGGCTCCGGCAGCTAACGGCGGTGTTGCGAGAACATTTTCACTTAATATGAAGAGATTATCGCCCGTGCATTCAGCAACAAACCCCTCTGAGTTTAGCATGATAGCCTCTTCACAGCCGGCATTGCTCGCCTCAATCTTCGCTAAGACATTGTTAAGGTAGTTCAAGGACTTGATCGCTGGATTCACCGCGTTCTGAAGGTTTCTCACGGTGGGCGCGGTGACGATCGTCAACCCCACTTCATAATACTCCTTCGGGTAAAGCTGAATTCCACCAGCAATCACGATCACTGAGGGCCGTTTACAGCTTTCTGGATTGAGACCTAAACTCCCCTCACCTCGCGTCACCAACAAGCGAACATAGCCGTCTTCGATTTGATTTTCCTCACAAGTCGCACGAACCGCTTCACACAATTCATCGACCGTCATCGGAATCGTCAACAAGATAGCCTTCGCGGACTTAAACAAGCGCTCTATGTGCTCACGCAACTTGAATATTCGCCCATTATAAGCCCGAATTCCCTCAAAAACACCATCTCCGTACAGCAGACCGTGATCGAAAACGGATATCTTCGCATTCTCTCGATCAAAAAATTCTCCGTCTATGTAAATCTTCATTCCAATTACAGCGGGCTAAGCCTAAGAAAAAACTCCCCCACCAAGCAAACAATAACACTAAAACGCCTCAGAATAGGCCATAGAAAAGGGTATCAATCCCCTTCGGGACTAAGGAACGTGAGAAAGCTGCTCTCAGGCACCTCACTCTAGCTCGGGCAAATCCTTCTTCACAATCGCGAGAGCATCCGCCGGGTCATCGGGCAAGGGTTTAACGACCACGTTCTTGTAGTTCACCACGCTGCCTGGATCATGCTGCTGCAAAGCCAGATGGCCCTCCACATGGGTATTCTTCGAATCCACAAAATCAACAACGATCTTGTCATTCACTTTGATGATAATGCGATTCCCAATAGCAACCACATGCTGAGTCCACCAAGTATCGTCTTCGACAAGTTGTTCCCCGATTTTCACGAAGTTGTAGAGGCTACCCGTCCGCTGAGGGTCGGAACTAGTGTTCTCAACCTGAGTTTCATAGCCTTTAGGCCATCCCTCGCCCAATTGAGCCCGAAAATACATGCCGCTATTCCCCTTGTGATTCAATTTGATCTCCGCCTTGAATTCCATGTTCCGATAGGTGGAGGGGCTAAAAAGGTGACTTCGACTCCCCCGCCCTTCAAGCAATCCGCCATCAATGATTTTCCACGCATGAGGGTCAAAGGTCTGCCAACCGCTGAGTGTCTTCCCGTCAAACAATGAATACCATCCATTCGCATCTGGGACGATTGGCGTAGCCTTACCACTCACTGTTTGCCCGTCGAGCCCAACAGAAACGAGACCTAATCCCAAGACAACCAACAAACAGAATTGATGCTTAACGACATTCATAAGTTCGCGGATCCTAGTTCAATCCCGCCCTAAATGACAATAGATTTGCATTCCCCATTCGCAACCGAGACCAGCAAAGCGCTTCAATCCTCCGCCTTGTCACCCCCCACATGCTCGTGTTACGAATCGACCCAGAAACAGCGGTTCGCTGATTCGGACAATGATTGCCCAGTTTTCTTGAATGAAAAAACTCACTCGAGCCAAGACGATGCAACGCCAGGCCCTCACGTGGCGGCTGGAAAAGAGACGCGTCGTTATCGTGCCCACGATGGGTTTTCTCCATGCCGGGCATGCAGCCCTCATCAAGCGAGCTCGACGGATCGCCGGTAAGAACGGACGGGTCGTTGTCAGTATCTTCGTCAATCCCACGCAATTCGCTCCTAACGAGGACCTCGAACGTTACCCGCGTTCCGAAAACGCTGACTTTCAATTATGTCGCTCACTCGGAGTCGATGCCGTGTTTCTTCCACCCGCTCAGGATATTTACCCAAAGGAATGTGAAGCCCCCTTTAGCACCTTCGTAACAGAAGAGTCCTTGAGCACTTCTATGGAAGGCCGTTCTCGGCCCATTCATTTTCGCGGAGTAGCCACGATCGTCGTCATTCTCTTCAACCTTACTCAAGCTAGTCATGCCGTCTTTGGTGAAAAGGATTTCCAGCAAGCGGCCATCATTATCAAAATGGCCAAGGATCTTAAGTTTCCGACCAGAATCATCGTCGCCCCCACAGTGCGGGAAGCCGACGGACTCGCTAAGAGTTCACGAAACGCCTATCTTTCCTTAGCACAACGAGAAAACGCCACAATCCTTTGGCGATGCATTGAGGCCACACGGACTAGTGTCAACGAGGCGGAGACGGGCGTCTCTGCCAAACGAATGCGACAGAAACTCGAGAGGCTCATTGACAAGACCCCCGAAGCAAATCTCGACTACATCGAGTTTTTCAATCCCAAAACCCTTGCCCCCGTTTCCAAAATACAGCACTCGGATCGAATCGCCCTGGCCATTCGATTCGGAAAGACCCGACTGATCGATAACGGCCTGATCTAAGCTAGGATCCCTCCCATCCTCAAGAACACCCAACTCAACATGGCGACTCGAGACTACGACTACATTGTACTGGGAAGCGGCATTGCCGGCCTCTACTTTTCGCTCAAGGTGGCCGACCTAGGCAAGGTCGCCATCATCACCAAGAAACACCGCGCTGAATCGAATACCAATTACGCCCAGGGCGGAATCGCGGCAGTCACGAGCAAAGAGGATTCCGTTGAAAAACACATCGAAGACACCTGCATTGCTGGAGCCGGCCTCTGCCATCGAGATGTGGTCAAAAAAATCCTCACGGAAGGTCCCGCGCGGATTCAAGACCTCGTAGAACTCGGAATGGAATTCAGCGAACGCGAAATTAGTGAGACCGGAGAGCGCGAATGGGATCTCGGAAAGGAAGGAGGTCATTCAAAGCGACGAATCCTCCATGCTAAAGATGTCACTGGACGGGAAATTGAACGCGCCCTACTCCACGCCATCGCCAATCATCCCAATATTGATATCTTTGAAAACCATTTCGCCATAGATCTCATCACTTCTCACCGGCTCGGCATTGACGAGCCAAACCGCTGTCATGGCATCTACGTTCTGGATCGGTCAAACCGACAAGTGGAAGTCTTTCGCTCCAATGCCATCACCATTGGCACCGGAGGATGCGGCAAAGTCTATCTCTACACAACGAACCCAGACATCGCGACCGGAGACGGCGTCGCCATGGCCTATCGAGCTGGGGTTCCGATCCTCAACATGGAGTTTGTTCAATTCCACCCCACCTGTCTCTACCACCCAAAAGCCAAGACCTTTCTGATCTCAGAAGCCGTCCGCGGCGAAGGAGGCATCATCAAAAGCCAAGACGGACGTCCCTTCATGGACGAATGCCACCCTCTCAAATCCCTGGCCCCCAGAGATATCGTCGCCCGAGCCATCGACCGAGAAATGAAACGCGAGGGCACCGACTACGTCCACCTGGATATCACTCACAAACCAGCGCCATTCATTATGGATCGCTTTCCGAACATCTACCAAACCTGCCTCCAATACGGGATCGACATCACTAAACAGCCGATCCCCGTCGTTCCAGCTGCCCACTATCAATGTGGGGGCATTAAGACCACCCCGAGCGGAGAAACAGGGCTTCGAGGGCTCTACGCCATTGGAGAAGTTGCCTGCACAGGATTGCATGGAGCCAATCGCCTCGCCAGCAACTCGCTCCTCGAAGCCCTCGTCGTGGCCTACCATGCCGCGGAACAACTGAAATCAGTCCCCCTTGAAGCACCCAGTAGAGAACTCCCCCCATGGGAAGATGGCGATGTGACCGACCCCGATGAACTTGTCGTTGTCTCGCACAACTGGGATGAAATCCGCCGCCTTATGTGGGACTACGTCGGGATCGTCAGAACCAAGAAGCGCCTTGAGCGAGCACAAAAACGGATCGTCAATCTTCAAACCGAGATCCAAGACTACTACCTCAACTTTCAGGTCACGACCGATCTCCTAGAATTGCGCAACCTCGTCACCGTCGCCGATCTCATCATCAAAGCAGCCAAGACCCGTGAAGAAAGCCGCGGACTGCACTTCAACATTGATTTCCCCGATCTGGATGCAGTATGGGGGAACCGCGACACTCTCCTTGAAAGAGACCGATCACCCAGCTCTCAACCCATTAATCCCTAAGAGAATTCTTTCGCAGAATCCCTTGACCGGAAGAAAAAGACCGGCATGCTCTCGTCATAGCGACCGCACGCTTAGCTCAGCGGTAGAGCATTACCTTCACACGGTAGGGGTCGCAGGTTCGAACCCTGCAGCGTGCACCATCCCTCTCCTCCGGTCATAACGACTTGCTAGCGGACTCATTCTTAGCTACTGCTATCTAAGCTAAGATCGATGGTATCGTAGATACCCCGCAGTGCTGTTGCAGTTTATGAAGTCTATCAATTCCCCGATTCGCCAGTCCACTCGAGCAACCAAACTCGCCCAACGCGGCTTCACCCTCATCGAACTGCTCGTCGTGATCGCAATTATTGGCATTCTCGCTTCGATGCTCCTCCCGGCCCTCAGCCGAGCCAAGCAGGAAGGAAAGCGAGCCGTCTGCCTCAGCAATCTTAAGCAACTCAGCCTCATGTGGATGATGTATGCTGATGACAATGACGACAGGATCGTCAATGGCATCAATTCCGTTAACGCCGAAAGGGAGAAACCCTGGGTCGGTATGGCACGAATTGAACAACCGGTGGAGCGCCAACTCGAGCTCTTAGCTGACGGCGCACTCTTTCCCTACAGTCAGACCGTCGACATCTACCGTTGTCCGGTCGCCAAACCCAAAGAGATGCGAACCTATAGCACCGTACACGCCATGAACGGTGTTCCCGTTTTTGGCGACAAACTTCGACTAAGGAAAGTGTCTCAAATCAGAAACCCAGTAGAACGGATCGTATTCATCGACGACTACATGGATAACTGGGATGCTTCCTGGACCATTAATTACCGAGAACCGAGTTGGTGGAATCCCCTCCCCTTCCGTCATGCTCGGGGCACCACCCTCGGAATGGCGGATGGCCATGCCACCACCTTTAAATGGAAGGATTCCCGGTCCATCGACTTCGCCAAACAAACGTGGGCTCAAGCCGAGTCTGGCGCAAAGAGTCAACCCGGCAATCCCGACATCCACCTCCTCACCATCGCCGCCTGGGGCGAACTTGGATACGAACCGAAATGATACCCGGCAGCTTAGGAATTGCGCCTCAGCCACCTAAGCACAACGGATGCCTTTTCGGCGCTCCGGTCTACCGGGACCGTTTACCTTTTCCCTCCCACAGACACCCCAGGCGTTCCGAAGATCCCTCAATTGCGTGGTTCCGCACCCAATCGACTCGAACATTCTGCCCCGGCAACCAAGTCACTCAGCAACCGCTTCTGAGGCCAGAGAATGGGACTCGACCCATTGATTAATCATCGATTGACCAATTTGCTCGGCAATATATCGGTGATCCTCTGCATTGGGATGGCCATCATTTGCAAATGCCTTCAATCGGTAGGCCGAAAGATCTAGCGGAGCGTGGTCTAGTTGATATAGGGCAGCAGCCACAGCCGGAGGCCATCTTTCTCCTGGCAACAGAATCACGAAAAAGGCAACCCCGCGTTCCCGACAGAGCCGTTGCATTTCTTCAATCATCAAAATGGTCAAGTCTCGCTCCTTCGCAGACGTGACCTCACTCATTGCTTGGCCGGCTTCGGCACCTACGACGCCGTGATAGGACAGGTGACCAGACTCGATCTCAAAATGAGGATGGAGGCGACCAAAAAACGAAATGGTCGCTAACCATTCTTCACTAATATAGTTCCTAATGATGTGACCGTTAAGAAACGGGTAGACAATCACATCGGGTGTCGCGTTCCTTTCAAGCTCCTGTTTGAGAATCAAATAGGCGTGGGCTGTCCCATATCCTGCCACTGCCCGATTCTTCACTGTCCAGTCCGGCCAATAGTCACGGGCAAGAAGTGCAGGAAATCCTTCAGAATCCTCCACGCCATGCCCAAACGTATATGAACCACCAAGAAAGACGATACGCCCCTGAGAGCTGCTAGGCTCTAGAATAACTCGGCTCCCATTGCGATCGAGCGTATATTTCACTGAGAAATCTAGATCGACGTGAGTTCCCACAGTGTTCGGCTTATGTCGATACCCCAACACAAGGTCATCCTCAAATATCCCAATGGGCAAGAAACGGCGAATCCCACCCTGTAGTAGTTTCGTGGAATACAATTGAAGTGCCGAAACATGTTTGGTGGTGCGGTGAAAATGGAACACGGTCGTAATCGCCTCGCAAATAAACAAGACGCCAACGATCAGTATAAGACTAAAGAAAATCGAACGCCGCCGAACACTCATAAAACCCAACCCAATCTCCGCATCAATTCACTCAGTTTCCGCTTCGCAGACTTCAAGCGCCTCTCGAACCAGCCCAAAAAATAGGGCACCAGGGCTCCTCTTCTAACTGGGGTGTCTTCCGCCAAGAAAATTTTCAACTCCGAGAATTCACGACGAACGTCATTGATCACATCAAGGTTCCGGCGCCAAAAACCCCCGAAACACCACGCCTCCCGTGCCGATCAATTGCCTAAAACATGTCCATGGTAGAAATTCAGTTTCGATTGATCCAGCCCAAATAGGTGGAGAAAGATCGGAAGAACATCTCGCAAGTGACTAGGCTTTTCAACGGCCCTATAACCTTCCTCATCAGTCGCGTCGATCACTTGCCCCTTTTGCCCCACTGGAACAACATGGAACGAATGATGAAAAGCCGAGCGCTGAATCGCAATGTTAGCGATGGCAGCCTTATTGATTCAGCACGGTTGAAATAGTCGAACGATTGAAGAGCCGCGTAACAACTTCGTTCATCAGGAATCGAACGCGCCCTCTCCTTGTAACTACGATTGCTGGCTCGAAAATCGTAGGGAGCCTTGTTGGCGGTGTTTCTGGCAAACGATCCGATCGGGAAGCCCTGGGGCCCCAAAGAAACTGCATTCAGTTCTAACCGAGCAACCCGGATAGCCGAAGCAATCGCAGATCAAAATAACCGTCTTGCTCAATCTATGGCCGGCAACGTTCTTATCGCTCACTCCTCAAGGAGAAACGACTCCGAGCGCTATGACCGGCCTATGCGTTCTCAGGATGCCTCGTCCAGTTCGACACTCCTGTAATCGGATTAATAAGCGGCTTTTTCAGCATGCGGCGCGTTAGATAAAGAATCTCAATTGCAGCAGGCACTGAGAGCACCGTTCCCAAGAAAAACCACAGCCATGGATTTCGTCCGGTTGTCATCGCCCAGTAGGCACAAAAAACGCCGAAGAGCAGGAGAGAAATCATCATCTGTCGACGATTCCGATGCTCGAGATTCGCGTTCCTTCGTTCTAACGCATCCAAGTCAGAGCGAAGCTCTGCCATTGTTTGAATCAATTGCCGCGTCTCACTTTCATAGGACTGAGCTCCAGCCCAAAACGGCATCGCCAGCAAACAGAACAATAAGAACACTTTCATAAATAGCCCTCACCTCAGCATCACGGAAGTTCGAATAACCAGTTCCAACCGCCGCAACGCATGCATCAATGATCAAATTCTAGATCTCTCCCACCCGCCTCGTCGAGTCTCCAAACCGTTCCATTCCTTCAGCCCCCATGCGGTCAGCGAGGCTGAGAAAGAGATTCGTCATAGGCTGAGACGAGAATCGGACGTATCGCCCCGGAGTTAACGTTCCGCCACCACCTCCTGCCAAAATCACGGGCAAGTTATCATGATTATGTCGGTTCCCATTCGCAATCGCGCCACCATAGAACAGCATCGAGTTGTCCAAGACAGAGGATCCGTCAAGGTCCTTCATCGATTTCAGCTTTCCAATAAAACGGGCAAACCGTTCCGCATAATACTGATCGATGCGGGCGACTTTTTCCCACTGCTCTGGATGGCTCCCCGCATCATGAGTCAGCCAGTGGTGCCCCTCAGGAACACCAATCTGAGGAAAGGCATAGTTCGTTCCATCGCCCGCTAGGAGCAAGGTGCCGACACGGGTTGAATCGGTTTGAAAAGCAAGCGCGAGTATCTCGAACATCAAATCGATATGCTCACCGAAATCAGCGGGCGTCCCCCCAGGCACTGGCATCCCAACCTTTGGAAGTTTCCCAAATCTTTCAGAGCGGACAATGCGCTGCTCCAATTCACGAACCCCGGTCAGGTACTCATCGAGTTTCTGAGCATCTTGATAGCCAAGCTCACGTTTCAACGAGAGCGCATCATTCATCACAAAATCCAACACCGACCGCTGTTCCTGTTGTCGTTGCTGATACGACGCCTTCCGCTCGCCGACACTTCCACCGCCAAACAGACGCTCAAAGAGCAACCGTGGGTTGGACTCCGGTGTCATCGGGGTCGTTTCCGAGCGCCACGAAATATTATAGAGATAGGCACAGGAATACCCAGAGTCACATTGCCCTGCTTTCCGAACCTTGTCGCAGGTTAACTCCAAGGAAGCAAACCGCGTCTGAGCACCGATTCGGCGCGCGATCATCTGATCGATCGAGACTCCCAGGTGAATATCCGCCCCTGCCGTCTTCCGCGCACGCACACCGGTCAGGAGCGTCGCATTGGCGCGAGCATGATCCCCACCCCCATCGGGTCCAGGAGTCGCATTCTCATGATTCAATCCACCGATCACCTGAATCGAATCTTTAAAGGGTTCCAGCGGTTTCATGGTCTGGTTCAACTCAAAGTCTCGCTCATCGCCTTTAGGCCACCAATGGTCCTGCTGCACACCATTGGGTATCGAACAGAAGGCAATGCGTTTGGGCGGTTTCGACGTTGCAGCGGCCGCCCGGGCACTCGAGCTCAGTGTTGATTCGAAGGCAGGCAACGCCACTCCAACCCCGAGACCACGGAGAAAGCGACGTCGACTAAACAGACTTGGAAGCGTTGAGAGGGAAGCGGAGGATTTTGAAGGGTGCGTTTTCATTCTTCGGCTATTTGGAGCTCACTGCGATTTTGGCTGCCGTATTCCTGATCTTGACTTCAGCGTTTTGAGATTCTGTTCTTCGACGTTGCTGGAAAGGAACAGAGTCGACCAGCGCCTCAATCAACTCCCGAAAGCGACCATCCGCCTCTTCGAGTCGATCCACAATCACATCCACACTGTATTCATCATAATACTCCAGACCTCGACCAAGCGCATAGGTAAGGAGTTTTTCGGTCAAGCAACGAAAGAATAGCCGACGATAGCTATCGACCAAAATGCCCTTCAACTCCAGAACCCCCTGAAACGTTTCGCCGGTGATCAATTTGCCAGCGGGATCTATCAACTGCCCAGCCTCGCGGTCTCGCCAGGTTCCAAGCGCTGTAAAGTTCTCGAAAGCGAGACCCAAGGGATCAATCCGCGAATGACAAGAACTGCACAGCGCATCTTCCCGATGCCGCGATAGCAGTTCTCTCAATGTAGGCTCGTGATCCGAAATCTCTTCGGCTACAGCCTCAAGCTGCGGCGTGTTTGGAGGAGGTGGTGGCGTGGGAGAGCCGAGGATATTCTCCAAGATAAACAAGCCTCGTTTCACAGGAGAGGTCCGAGTCGGATTCGACGTCACCAGAAGCATGTTTCCCTGCGTTAGAACCCCTCCCAGCGGACTTCCCGCAGGCAGTGACACCCGCCGCATCGCATCCCCCTCGACGCCGTCGACCCCATAATGCTCCGCCAGCCGCTGATTGAGGAAGGTGTAGTCGCTACTGAGAAATTCTGTCACTGACCGGTCCTCGCGGAGGATGTAACCAAATAAATGCTCCGTCTCCTGGCGCATCGAAGCACGGAGGGAGCGATTAAATCGCCGCCCCAATTCACGGAGCTCCCGAGACCGGCTTCGAGCCGCCGTTAGTTCTGCAGAATCAGCATCTGCATTCGCTCGCCGAAACAGGCGAGCTCCGAACTCCTGACGAAGGGCGTCTAGTTCGGATTGAAATCCGAGCGCTGCCAGGGGCTCAATCGCCACATGATCAATAT
>CAJXVR010000145.1 GCA_913061285.1 uncultured Verrucomicrobiota bacterium
GTAGCTATTTCAATTCCTGGCTGTTCCCTCTCATTTCTCTTGTTAGGCTCGCCAAAAAATTCACTCCAAAAAAATCACCGAGAGATTCATCGCCTCAGTCAGATTTCGAGATGAATATTCATCCCTGGCTCAACTCAATGCTAACAAGACTCTTGTCGAGCGAAGCGTTTGCCTTTGCCGTAGGCTTGAAGCTTCCCTTTGGTGTTTCTGAATTCTACATCGGCACACCGAAGTAGCCATTCGCCGATAGGGGACGGCAATGGTGGTTGCTCTGTCAGTTGGACGGGCGATTGGTTGATTGCACTTGGCGTCACTAGGAACGGGGACCGTAGATTGGAAGAGCGTTCCCTCGCTCATAGGCGCCGAGGTCCGGTGCGTCTCCACGAAAGTGGTCGGTAATCGTGGGAAGTTCGCATCCGGCGTCGACAGCCGCCGATCCGGCCCGAAGTCTAAAATCGAGTTCTTCTAGCCGGTAGACACGCGATCGATCGTTCGGATCCAATGGCTTCACGCCTTCGAAAACGTCGTAGTCGAGCATGATGCCGTGCTTCTCCTGGCCAGTGCCTACGGTGAACGCTTCTAGTGATTGATACCACTGCGTGCCATTCCCTGGCCCATCTTTGGTATTTCGCGTAGTCATTGTGTAATCTTGGAGTCGATCCATTGGTTGGGTCCATTTGAATAAAGGCCTCGCTTCAGGCTTTACTCGATACCCATTGAAATCGAAAGACGTGTAGGACGTGTAACTCATGGATGAGAGCGTTGGTTGATCTGGGAGATGTCCCATGAATAGATTGTTCCTGAACTCGGCGTTGGAATACTGACGTGGCCTGGTTTCGGTGCAAAAGGTGTTGTTGTAGACAACCATCCCACTTGGGCGGGCCGAGAATTTCAGTGAGTCTCCAGAAGTATGGACAATGTTTCGGATGTAATAGGCCGGACCACCGAAAACCGGCTGACCGCTCAAGGCTGAATGGTAGACGTTGATACAGCGATTGTTGTAAATGCGGATATTGTGAGCCCCGCCATCCGCTTCGATAAAGTTATCTGCCATGAGAAAGATGTCATTGTTATACATATCGATCGACGCGCAATGTTCCCCGGGGCCGCCTTCGGGGCGGCCGTGGGTGTCAATGGTGATCGCGTCATGGTAGTAGGCGATGTAGTTGTGGCAGACAACGTGACCCTGGCCGTAGACCTTCACAGCATTGTAGGACGTAATCGGCGCTGGATCCTCTACTCTCGCCCAGCCATGTACGCGATCTCGGTCGTGCATCCCGATCATCACATTGTCTGCGATGTAGAAGTCGTTTGACTGCGCCCAGTGAGTCATGACGCATTGGCCGACGCGATCGAATTTGCAGTCCACAACGGAAAGTCCGGAACTCCCTAGAACGCGCTTCAATCCGGCATAGAAAGCGATTTCAGTATTTACGACGGTAATGCCTTCAAAATAGTGATGATCCGCTGCCATCACATCAAACAAGCGATAGTTTCCTTCACCATCAAAGATTACTTCACCATCTCCCGCCGCTTTGATGGCGATCGGGCGCTCAGCCGTACCATCTTGGGTGAGCACATAGGTGCCATGAAAATCGAGTCCTAACGGATTCGCATACTTGTACCGTTCGCCTTTGTAGAGGCCCCCATGAATGAGGATTGTGTCCCCTGGCTTAACGCGGGGTTCGGAATACAGCCACCAATCTCCGCTGCCGTTATAGCCATAGTAGGCTTCATTTAGTCCAGTGAATGCAAGCTCCTCCCGTGGGCCTTCATAACCAAGTGGGTAGACGTGGTAGACTTTGCCGTGCTCATAAGGTTGGGGAACTGATCGAGTCGTTACTTTTTCAGTGTGCTTGGCAACTCCGATCAAGCCGTCAGGATCAGACATGGTAAATTCACATTCATAGGTAGTGCCTGCCTTGAGCCCGAAGATGCTTCCCGCGAACATATTCGGAGTCTCATAAACATCGCGTTGTTCATGTCCCCATATCTTCTCTCGCTGGATGCGTAACATTGGCAAGCCCTTTCGCCAGATCGAAGTGCCTATCTCGCGGAACCGAACAGCTACTTTGGCGTTGTGATTGTCATCGCCCGAGACATACCATTCGAAACCCGCGTTATTGAGCGTGGGGCGTTCGATGTAGAACTCCTGAGGAACCACGGTATCGTCCGGGAGCGCGTAATACTTCCCGTCTCCCACAACCGGTGGCCGAATCTTCTTAGATTGGGCTTGAGCGACGTGAGCTTCGAGTAGGAGTGCCGCCATCATGAGACAGAGGGGAGCGATCCGAACGGTCAGGCTATTTGTCATTGCATTAAATTTGATGAGGTGATTCTGAGTGGCTTCGATGGAGCGAGCATGCTCGAGAGTAGGCTTGCGTCTCCCAGTTTTCGTCACATTCGGTTAAGATTCGAAAACTTGGGTAACCCGATATCGAAGTTCTTTCTCAGTCGCCTCGATGACTTCTATCTTCGCACCTTTGTGCTCAACGATATTCGTATCCGCCAGGTCATACTCGATGAAAACGGCGTCGGAAGGCCGGGTAATATTCTTCCACAATTCTCGGTAGCTCAATCTGATTTTAGTACCCGACATGCCGCCGTAGACCAAGAATCTTTGAGTCTTAGTCCTCGTTAAGGCAGGACGGATGGTTCGGGTGATTCCTTTCGCTTTCGCATTCACCGCCTGATAGAAATTGGTAATTATCCCGATCGTTTTTCCATCGTTGGAATAGTGAAAGGAACCCTGCACCGTAATGGCATCCGGAGCCTTCTTCACGCGGCCTGCGCGTGGCCCATCCGCAGGCGAATAAAACTCCCAGCCCACGCTCTCTGAGGTTCGAACGTAGTAGCCGGGGGTTAATGTATAGGCCTTATCTTTGCCGAACTGGATCTCTTCTGACAAATGTATGGCTGCCCGTTGCTCAAGCTTGCCTTGGTGTAAAATTGTCTCTCCAACTCCGGCGATCGATTCGGTATTCAGCAGTGGGGAAACCCATTCGTCCGCTATCACGTGATTGCTGAGATTCGATAAGAGAACACAAAGGGCCGCGCGTAGGCACAAATTGTAAGAGAAAGATCGCATGGTCAGTAGGATCTTATAGCTGGATTCCCAGGAAGTTCAATCGCTGTCATGGAGATAGTCGAATTCGGTTTCGATTTCTTCCTGTTCGTCTCGAATTGTCATTCAGTCGGCCGTGGGCGTTTGGAAAAGCCCGTTGTAGTGTGAATCCTAGGAGCCGCTTTCAATGCGGGGAGTCCTTGGAACGACTTGTAGGCTATTGGTTTAAGTTGTATTCGGGCCGGTTCGGATAGGAAATGATCGAGTATTTCGAAGATAGAGAAGATTCCTAAGAGTGTGTAAACCTTCGAAAACTATGGGAAACGAATGACAAGAGATTTCGGCACCCGCAACCGAATTGTGCAGCGATCTTGATGCGTAGATAGGCTGCCGCACGAATGCCAGATCGGTAGGCTTGTTCGGGACAGGTGCTACAGTTCACGAACGGACACGGTTGCTTGCTCAAAAATGGGGAGGTAATTTTCTAAAGAAATCTCTGCTCATCGAACGATGAGATTACTGATCTCGAATGCTTACAAGCGCCTTTTGGGTCCACATGCGGACCGATTCGTATCGAGTTGTCTCGAGAATCTGCTCCAGATGCGGTTCGGCAGAAGCGGCAACCGGTCCCAAGACTTCGAGAGCTTCGATGGCGTAGGCTTGAAGTTCATCGGCTCTATCCTGCTTGGCTCTCACAATGAATGAGTCGAGCGTCGCGGTATTAATCGGCTGAATCAACTGAAGTGCCATAGCGGCAAAATCACTGGAGTCACCCTCCTCCTCAGCAACAATTGAGGACAGCACGGGGATCGCAGGTGTACCCCGCGTGCGAAATCGACCTAGCGACTTGATTGCCTCTTTCTTCAAGTCCTCATCATTGAGTGCTTTAATGAGCTCCTTAACAACATAGGAAGCCTGACGGCCGATCTGGCCCAACACAGCGGCACATTCACCACGCAAGCCTCTGGCAGGATTGTGAATCAAAGAACTTGATCGAGATCGCCCTCCCAGCTGCGAATTCGATTGGCGTCGAATCTCATACTCACGCTGCTCCACATAATTACGATCTTTCATGATCTCAATCAAATGCGGAATAGCCGTTACCGCCTTGGGACCTAACCTTCCAATTGCTGCTGCGGCTTGGTGTCGAACATCGTCGTCCTCATCATATAGCAGAACTAACAGCTCGCTTAGGGGTGGCAAAGCGCGCGGGCCGTACCCTGTCAACACGGTGAGGGCCGCAGCACGAACATATCCGCTCGGATCATTTAACCATTGAGTCACTACGGGGACGACAATAGACCGAGCTTCTGGACGCCGTTCTAGCCCCCAAACTAAGCGCTGGCGAATCAGTGGGGCATTCCCCTTCGGGAAGTACTCAATCAGCGCTCGGATTACTGGCTCCTCTAAGGGGCGGATCTCGCCCAGCGCAACGAGCGCGCCTGCCCGTTTCTTTTCGTCATCGTCACCTAACGCACTGAGCAAGAGCGGAATCGGTTCCAAGGCTGTCGGATCGATCCGTTGCAGCTTACTGGCTGCTTGAATATGTAACGCGGCGCGACTCGGGTCTCCAAGCATCCTTCTGATCGACTCCACGGCCAGTCCCGCTTCACTTCCTAGATCACCGAGAAATCCAAGAACCTGTCCGACGAAGACCTGATTCGGATCCTCGAGATAGGGAATGAGTGCTTCGACAGACTGGGCTCCTCCTCGTCGGATCATCCGGGGAATCCTCACACCCAAAGAATTCGCCCTAGCCCGCGCTCTCCAGACTTGGATCAAAGTATCGAGAACCAATTCCAAAGGAGGATCGAGCGCCTCAATCACCCCAACTGCCTGGTCGCACAACTGGGTTTTCACGTCTTGTATCGCTATCCGCTTCAACGCTGTAATGGCATCGATACTCGTGGGCGCCATTTTTTCGATGGCGTTTATGGCTGCTTCCCGAACAACTGTGGACGAATCATCCAAGGCGGCGATCACAGGTGCTAGCAGGTCACTATGATCCGGTCCCACTTCTCCCAGGGCCCGAATCGAGCTCGAACGGATAATTTCGTCGCCACTTTCTGATAATTGGAGAAGATCTGGAATTGCTTGAACTGCTGAGGGACCACAAATGGCCAGCGCCTGAACACAAGCTCGCCGTAACTCTCGACTGCGATTGGTCGTCATGGCCACCGTTTGCAGTTCGGGCACCGAGTGTTCCAGGGCCGGAGGGCCGGTCGACTTCAATGCCTCGACGGCCCTTAGTGCAAGCCCCTCGTCCGTATCGAGAATCGCCATTGTCAAGCGAGGCACAGCACCCTGAGCACCAGGACCAATCACCGCTAATGCCCGAGCCGCCATGTAGCGAACATCGGAGCGCCGATGAGTCAAAAAACTCACCAAGTCCGGGACGACCGGGGCTGCTCCATCGCCCATTATCTCCAGCACTCGCATTCCGATGGCACGTCGACGAACTGCTCGGGGGTGAAGCTCAAATCCGAAATATCGCTCTGCTGTTTTTCTTACACTCCGAAGCACCGGTGACTCATGGGCGCATACAAGACTCGCGAAACTCGACGGTGAATTCGTGAGAATACTGCCGAGAGCGAGTTTGGTATTCCGGCGCTGTACCGGAGTCCTGACACTCTCCAGCTCCACGAACCAAAAACTGAGCGGCCGGCCACCATACGTCGGCTCGCGAATCGACGTCGTGACAACCCCGATCGTCACCACCAACACGCCCACAGCCAAACTCAGGCCGCCGACTAATCTTCTTCTTTGCACACCCAAGAATTCCTAATACGACGGTTTCACCGAAAAGTCCTCAATCTCCATGATTCGCTCAATTGACACCTAATCATTAAACGTTCCAATCGATTCGTTCTTAGAATTGCCTCTCGGCAGCGCCTCGCTGACAATCCCTGGAATCCCGTCGCCAACCTGACGTAACCGATTTTCTCACGATCGATCTTGAAAAGATACGGGCCCCTTTGTCTCTGTCACGGGCATGAAATAGACGAGCCCGATCTACACTAAGCAAGGCAACAAATCACTCATGATATTTGATGCTGAATCCACCGATAGCCAAAGTCCAGAAACATCGACGCCCTCCTCAATCTACCATCCATGTATGAAAAAGGTCACCCATTAGAAGAAGCGAATGATTCCGGATGGGAGAGGGAAGAAGAAGGTCTATTCGTTGGCGTTTGTTTTAAGCCGAATCAGAAGTTCTTGATCAATGAGTGGGAAAGCGACTGAAGTCGCTTCTACGTTTCTGTCCTGATGCTAGTGAAAGTAAGGTTCTCATTTCAAGCAATCTGAGATACTCGACCAAACTGTTCAATTTTTCCACAATCTGCCATTAAAAGTCATTCGCGACCCACGACGTCTTTCTTAACTGCGATTGGATTTTTTCATCAGAAAGGTGTTTCGTCATTTTGGTTGTGGCTCAGTCACTCTAGGCCTTTGCAGGAGAATCTTCCCATTCTTGACATCTCAACTCTGGGCGGGTACGTAGCTGGGACGGGATGAGGCGAGCTTAGATCTGACTTATTCGGGTAGGGCAAAACCACGTGGTGCGAACGCTGCGTGGTTTTTAGTGATTTGGTCTTAAGCGAGATTTGTTTGGATAGAATGGTGAAATTTTGGCGACGTTTGATGGCTGGAGCTCTCTTGTTCGGGAGCGCTTTGATGGGGCATTCACAAGCATTGGATCGATATGGGTGGGCGTTTGAGCTACCGTTCTCATTTTTTCAAAACGCTGTCACGGGACCGGATGGTTCGGTGTACTTCGGCGCGGATGATGGTGATTTCCGGTTTCGGGGGGGGCTATCGCTCGTCGACCGGCATTGATATTGTCGTCATCGAAGCCACTAGCGATCCTGCTGGTGATTCGTGGACACCAGTTGCGACCTTGACTATGGCAACGGATGAAGAGACCTGGGTAGATCCAGTTTCCGAGTTCGTCCCGTTCCGGTTTTATCGGGCGCGGTTCGTGCCTTAGCGATTGTTGGGGTGGCGAATGCGTTGACGGTCCGCACCCGTGCAAGCGCGTCTGCTCGGTTTGGTGTCTCAGCCGTTTTTTCAGAGCGATGGGAAACGTTCCGTGTATCCGTAAGGGAACCAGAGTTGGATCGGGCTTGTAAGTCGTTAATGGCTTAAGGTCTTGAGGAGGGGGGCGAGATTTCGGGATGCATCAAACTTGAGAATTGATTGAGATGGCATGTTGCCTTTTCTTGTCGGCTGGATTCCTCGGCGGTAGCAGGGCCGATAATCTATGAACCTGACGAGGTGGGAGTCTTGAGGGAGACGGATTCACGGATGCTCACGCCGCAGGCATTGTTCGATTGGCAGGCCGTTGGTTCCTTGGATTAAGAGACCTCCGTGGTGGGGTGGTGAAAATTCGCGTTATCGCCCGATGTTGAGGTTATGTGATTCAACGGACGTGATAACGGCAAGGTGCAAGTATGGTTTGCCGCGGTGAGCGTTGTGCCAACGAATCATCGATTTAGAGCAAGAGAGAGCTGATATTGAGATCTGTGATCGGTTGGCAGCGGGTGCTTTTGCAGAACTAAATCGTATGGAAAAAGAAGACACAGACTATGCCGAAGCTGGTTCGCGGTGACGTAAGGCGTGTAGATCTTGGTGTGGCCGCCATGGTTTGGCCTGCCTCCTTATCACCGATTTTCCCACTGACGATGAATTGGCCTCGTTACGCTTATCTCCCATACAACAGCAGTCAGAGGAACCCTTTGGGAGGTCTCTATTCCCAAGCCCTACTAAAATTCTGGTGCTTTTCATTGCCATCGGATTCAGTCTGTTAGTATTGCTCGTCTTGAGCGAAGGTTAGGGGCCTTGATAGCTGAGGAATGGCAAGAAGTAGTGAAAGTCGTCTCGCAGCGCCTACCCTTATAGCTTGATTCGCGTCAGGGTTTAATCCTGGTTTGTGGAAATTGAAATGACATATCGATCTGAATACCCGTGAATGCAAAAGGAAAGAACTGTATGACTAAGATGATCCCCAACCTGGGGCGGGTTTATGTCTATTGCCTACTTCTCTGTGTCCTCAATCCAAGGGTAGTAGGTCAACCATCTGTCGCAGCTCCAAATCGATGGGAGAAGCATATCATCGCTTTTGAGTTGCAAGACAAGGAGAACCCGCCGCGGGAGCAATCAGTGGTGTTTGTGGGCGGTTCGAGTGTAAAGAACTGGGATCTTGACGATTACTTTTCGAGCAATCTGCTTGTTAACAGAGGCTTTGGAGGTGCTCGGACTACAGACGTTCTGTTGTATGTCGATCGCATTGTTACCAAATACGATCCGAGCGCAGTGGTTGTCTATGCTGGGGGCAACGATATTGGAGGGAGGAGAAAAGAGACGAGAACGACGGCTGAAACAGTTTGCGGGAACATTGTAGAGCTGTGTGGTCGAATACATCGGGTGCGAAAGAACACGCCGATCCTCTTCATCTCCATCAAGTCGAGCATAAAAAAATGGGATTTTTGGCCGGAGATGCAAAAGGCCAACACCTTGATCAAGAAGTACGCTGAAGAAACGCCCTTTGTTGAATACGTCGATATTGTGCCTCTGATGTTGGATGAACAGGGGCGCCCGAAAGCAGACTTGTTCGTTGAAGATGGAGGGCATCTCAATAAATCGGGCTATCGTGCTTGGTCTCAAGTATTGGGTTCGGTCTTGGAATCTGTCCTTGGTGGGCAGTGGAGAGAATAGGCTTGGTGCGCTGACCCGCAAGAGGGCAGGTGTCAACCGAGAACGGTTGGGCCGTGCATTCGAGTTGAGTAGTGGATTTTTGCTCTCCAATCTTGTCTTTGAAGTAAGTCTTTCGACGGACTGATGTTATCCAACGACACTGCACAGCAGATTGATTCCTCAGATTGTAGCGAGGGGGAAACTGATTTGGTGGGACCGCATCAGTCCTCCATTGTCAATCGAGCCCTGAGCGAGCGGTGTGGCGGAGAGGGTAGGAATCGAACCCACCTTGGCCTGCAGAACAAACCAACAACGGTTTTGAAGACCGTGGGGTCTTGAGGGTGGTTTCGTTTGGAAAATGTTCATTATAAGTGAGTTATAGATTAAATGTATTCTTTGTTATTAAATTGAGTATACAAAAAGTATACACATTCCTCATCCTTCGCTGGTGCTCGTCTTTTTGTGGTGTGCGGGTTGCTACATGGCTTTCCCGTCGAATTGGGCTGTTGCGCCCGGCTTATCTCCACGAAACTTGCTCGCTCTTCTTGCTTTGCTACTCTCTTTGTCGAAGATTAGTTGGCTCATGATTCGCAGTAATCCACCCAGGCTTAAACCCGATTATCACGAACCGGGGAGAAACGATTCGTGCGTTTGCGGGTCGGGGTTAAAATTCAAGAAGTGTTGTCTTGGTTCATACTCATCGGACGCTGCTAAGGAGTTTAGATCGGCTTATAATCGGGGTGATTACTCACTCGCTCTGATAGCCGCGAGGCGCCATTTCACGTGGTATGCTCTGTGTCACAGGGCGCACACGATTCCGCTCTTGGAGAAAGATGCGGTGCATGGACAGGAGCTTCTTCGGATAGACATTGAAGCATTGGCCGAACTCTTGGACAATCTTCGTCAATGCTATTTCCATCTTGGCATTGGTGAAGAGTTTCCAGGTGTAATCGATAACGCCCGTGAATTTGTAGATGATTCACGCTGGGTAGGAAAGATTGCATACACCGAGGGACTTTACTACCTCGTTGAAAAAGAGGACGAGGCAGCCGCTTTCAGTGCATTAGCTGGAATCGACATTGAGTCTTGTGCCGACTGGGGGGTTCTCTCTCTCTATCTCCAAGTCTGCCCTGGAGATCTGTCGCTTCCTGCCGAGTTGGACATAATTGACCGTATTCTCAAATACACTGAGAGCGAAGCGGTGAGACTGCAGTATAGAGTGCTCAAGGCTTTGAAATACTATCTGGTGTGCGAACAGGATGAAGGTGACCGAATCTTGGAGGATGCCTTAGCTCAGTTTACTTCAGTACCAACAGAAGATCGGTCGACATGTGGTCGTGTTCATTTTGCCCAAGCCCTTGAGATATATGGCAAAGAAGGCCATCGGATTGATGCGATCAAAAAGGCAAAGGTCGAGGTGAAAGCGCTCATATTTGAAGCTCAGGAAGGCAATTACGTGGAGGCGTTTCTTGCGGAGCTAATGCGGCTACTGGGCGATTGCGAAAACGGTCTAGGGAATAGCGTGGAGGCAGTTAATGCATATATGCAAAGCCTAGAGACCTTTTCGGACGAATTGACACGAGTTTTCCTAGTGCGTGCCCTATGCAATTCTGGGCAGACAGAGAGTGCGAGGAGGTATCTGAACGAGATAGTAGAAGATGCTCTAGATGATCCGGGTAGATTTGATCTCGCAATATCTTGGGCTCTGCTTGCGGCTACTTCTCTCCGAGCCGAAGACATTGGTATCGCGGTGGTAAAGCTAAAAGCGGTTCAGACAAAGTATCCGGCTTTTGTTCAAATGCGGGACCAGTGGATTATTGATCTTCTCGAGGCCACTCCGTCAACCGAGGTTGGCAAAATAAGAAAGCTCATTCGGCGACTTAACAGTTTGATCACCTTGAATCCAAGCGTCTTTGGGGTGGGGTTGAATATTAATAAGATAATAGACGAAATTGATAGTGCCGTTGATAGGAGAAAAGGCTGACAGTAGGCTCAAAAACCAGGGGAAACGGCGTTCGGAAGTAAGCGTTCATTTGCCTCTTTCAATATCCTGAAGGAGCCAACTGATTGTGTTCGAGGTCTAACTTTTTGGCCAACACCGTAGTGTTTTTTCTCGGTTCATTTTGCCAGGCGTAGGCAAAGTGAATCGTCTTCTTGGGTCACGGATTCACATTCAGCAATTGGATACCCTTCAAGATTGTTTCACGATTCTGAGGGCGGTCTAACCGACTCCAAAATAGGAGATGTGTTGAATTGCAGTTTTGTCCCAAATGATAGGCGGATAACATGGAAGAGAGGCGTGTGAGCATCGGGGGCAGGTCTCGTGATTCGAGATTTGATGCTTATTCTTTAGTGAGCCTTCTCTTTAACTTCCCGGAGTATCTTTGAGCTCTTCTGTCTTCTTAAAGCATCTACCTTTTCAAAACGTAAACGTTTCTTGAATCTCGAGACTCGACCCCAAATCCTCAAACTACGGACTATTTTATTTCTAAGCTTATTGTTTGTCTAGTCGTTTCTTGTAGTGGACGTTGATGTGCCAAGACTAGGGGACGATCTCAAGATCGAAATTGGTGAGGGATAATGTTGCCTGATGATCATTCTCGTGATGACGAATCGTTGAGCCCGGGGATTTCTCACGTCCGTCGTTGGCTGAGCGGTGAGAGCCGTCTGTCCTTTTACTCAACGGTATTTGGTGTATGGCTTATGGTGGCGATATATGCCATCGTGCATGATCAGTATCTGGTCCGCATCGCATCGCATCGGAGCATTTTACTATCTATCACTCTAATCCGTATCGAATTCAGAATGCTTCAGTGTTGGCCCTATTTATTGCTCTTCAATCATCAGTGTCACCGGGTCTGATGCCGGGGTTGGCAGCCTGGGTGGTTGGACGAGCAGGGGTTCGACCACGACTGTCCCTGGATTGCATTTTTCGGTCAATATTAGTGGTTATCTGCCTGACCGAAGTCATCGCGGCTTCGCTAGGCGCCTATAGCTACTTAACGGGCCGAGCCGTGTTTCCCGAGGATATGTATCCAGATCTATCGCGGAACTTGGTTACGACCCAAACCATTCAACTTACTTGCTACCTTGTTGCTTTCGTTGCCTCAGGTTTGATGTTATATTGCCTAAATCGCTCACGAAACTTCGATGGCTCAAGGAAAAACTGAGAATTCGGTCGAGGGGTGACACCGCGATCGCGAGCGGTCGAAGACACGGTGACAAGAAATCGGATTGGGAAGATGCACAGCGACGAGAGAAGGAGTCTGAGACGGCGTTTCCGAATTGCGCTGACGATCTTTATATTTGGGCTTGTTGTAAGCGGCGTAACGGCATTTCCGCTGCGTTGGGAGCTTGATCTGTTGGCGAGTGCTGTGGGCGTTGGAAACCCGGCGTCGGATCTCGAATCACTTGCCGGAATTCAGTATTGGATTGCCTACGTGCGGAACGGACTTCACGCGGCTTACCAGGATTACCCGTTTCTCGGTTACGGAACTGATTGGTTGGCCTTCGCACATCTAGCCATTGCGGTGTTCTTTATTGGGCCTCTAAGAGAGCCGGAAGGACATGACTGGATCCTGAAGTCCGGACTCATTACCTGTTTTGGCGTGTTTCCACTGGCGCTAATCTGCGGGCCAATTCGGGAGATTCCGTTCTATTGGCGATTGCTTGATTGTTCGTTCGGCTTGTTTGGGAGTCTTCCTCTTCTTTATTGTCTGAGTATTTCCTCTCGTTTGAACGGGGACCTTACACGTTTTGACACCCAGCCTACCGCCACTAATCAGTCCTCGCGAGGTAGGAGCTAAGACGTTTGTATGGGTGCTGGAATCGTTCTTTTTTTTTGGTTGATCCTTGTCGGTCTCTATGGCGGCGCGGTATTGATACTGTGTGCAATATGGGTATTTGCGTGGCGAAGGCAACGGAAGATTCTGAAATGGCTCGCCGGTTTGTCTGCGGCTGTGATGATTATCGCTGCCATTCTAGTAGTCGCTCTTTATGGCTACGCGTTCATTGAGTCATCCAATCCTGCCACCGTATTCCGAAACAGCTTTGGTGAGCCCCCTTCGGAGGTTGTATCAGAGATACAGAGTGACCTCTATTGGTTCGCCGATACAGGAAGTGTTTTCCTTCGATTCGAGACAACGGAAGAGGAATTTCTTCGGTTGGTCCCAGAAGGTTTGACTCGCCGCACTCTAACAGAGATTCAAAATGGTCTTCCCGGCGGATCTGGGATAGAAACACCCGAATGGTGGAAGTTTCGCTTTGAAGAAGATTGGGCCTATTTTTGGAGAAATGATTTCAACCTGAAATCTCCGGGTCGGAGAGGCTTCTTCAGTGAGACAGAATACTACGCATATAATCCGAATGATGGTTTAGCCTACTTTCGATTCCTAGGGATCGATTAGTCGAGGGTCGATCGCCCATTATTGTGAATCTCAGCGAGTCAATAGCAGTGCCTGTTCTCAATAGAACGTTGTTGGTAGTCCTTGCGTGCATAGGGATCTCGATTCTCTTCTGGAACCGGTTACCTATTGAAGGTGCGAGAACGCTGGGCCCAGATGAACTCATTCCGGATCGAATTGTGGTCTGCAGAAGTCCGAAGTTAGGAGGTGAGGAAGTTGTTGTTATCGAAGATCGTTTCGAGGCCGAGGAGCTGATGCGGAGTCTTCCAGTTAAGTATGACAGGCCCTTTTGTGGGTGCTTCAGTGTTTATGAAATCAAGTTCTACGGCCAAAACGAGCTTTTTCGCTCGATCGGCTACAGACCCGGCGATTATCTTCGGGATTCCCAGCATCCCTCGAGTCAGGCGACAGTGCCCCGTAGGTATAGTAGGATGTTCGAGAGTAGAATAGGAGATGGGAGATAGACTTAGAAGACTCGGTCAAGTTGGCTTCTTTATTGCCGCGTTCAGTAGTGTTGTTTATGTGTCAGCCTTGATGGTTCGTTTCCGTGAGCAGGCTCGCGAGACCATTCGCGAGACCCATACGCGCTTCCTGTTTGACCAGATCGGGAACTCGTCATGCATTCGCGGCGAGCGCCTCCACCTTGATGATCTGGCGTCTTGCCTGAGTCAGGATGGTCGAATCGATTGGAACAGCTGTTCCTACAGCGGAAGAAACATTCTGGATGGGTGGGGTAGAGTCGTGAATGTTCAGGCTATTGATGATCAGACTGTGCTTCTGCAATCGAAAGGAAGGGACGGAATCCTGGAAACGGAGGATGATATTGTAAATCACATCAGTCTCCGGGCAGAGGAGGCGCCTTAGATGTTTTTTAGCATTTGATGACGTTGCCACGCTATCCTTTACGGACGACGATCGAAGAAGATGGAAGCCTTGAATCTCGACCTTATTCTAGTTTAAATGCCGCCGCGTGAGAGCTAGGCGTTCACCAAAAAAATGAATGAGCTCATCATCGAACACTTTATCGAGACGTTGGATCAAATCATCGATTCACCAAGATGGAAGGATCCAGATACTCCGGGTCCGAACGGAGTCAACGAACTAGTTACACGGATCATCGACGGAGAGACATATCTGAGTTACAGAAAAACAGAGGAATTTCAACTAGTGATCGATGTGATTGAATCCTTCGAGACGTCACTAAACGATGACTGGATGCCCTATCAGATCGAAGGACTAAATCTTAAGGTTGCGTTGGGCTTCGCAGTTGGTGTTCGAGATGTTTTGAAACAGAATGAACCAATAAAATACCCGGAAGAGATCGTAGCTCTTCATGAAAAGATAAGAACCAACAATGGATAACAAGTCGGTAGTCACGGCTCCGGGGGCTGTGCCACCTCCGTCCGACACCGCCCTGTTCGCTGAAGACACCCCTGCTCACGTAAAGAATAGAGGCTGCATGATATTCAGCGCGATCGTGGCGATTCCAATCGCCTACGTGATTGTTTACATCATGTTTCCTTCGGTTCGGCCGACACCGCCCCCTAACGAGGTGTTCATCCGACTCACCAACCTCCCGGAAATGCCACGATCGGTTCACGACTTGAAGATTCATTATTTGTTCAATCCTCTACTCGGAGATGGAAGCGCGACCATCTCCTTCGGAGTTTCTGAGGAAGACGGACAGCTGTTGGCGTCTCAATTCACATTCCGGGCCGCGCCGGAAATCCCCTCGACGTATAGAGATCGCTTAGCAAAAATACCGGTCGAAATTGAAGACCCAAGATTCGCTTTCGTACCTGGTTTTTATGGCGAACGTGACGGACTGGTAAAGACGAACAGAAAGAGGACGGTATTTCTTTGGGTTGGAACATTGTAGACTCAGATCAGTGAACAAGCCAGTGGAGGCAACGCCTGACGGCGTTCCTCACTTTACCGTTCGGCAGAATTTAGTCCGAAGCATGATGGTACGAAAGCGCACGATTGACAGGATGTGTATCGGCATCGAAAAGATGTCGGATGCATAGACGCACGCTGACTACGCGTTCGTGTCAGATGTCTGGGAGCCCGATCCGAATTTTCGGAACCTCATCCATGATTGTCGGTCAGAACAGAGCACGCTTGTGAATAGCGAAGATCACCGGGGAGATCATTCTCCTTGAGCCGATCCCGGAGGACGAGAATGACAAAAGGTTTGGTCATGCCGCCCGAGTCGTCAGAATACATTGGGAGAGTTGTGAGTTTCCGGAGAGGACGATGTTCGCGTGTGGGTGAAAATGCATGATGGGATGCCTAGCCATTCGCTTAAGGTATCTCGTGCAGCAAAGTAAGTAGATGAGAACAGACATTCAGAGTGAGCTCAAGAGGCTTGCCGATAGTTGGTGCGAGCGCTGTGCTTTAGGCGTCCTGCATCTGTTTCTTCCCGGCTACTTTGCATTAAACGGGCTAACCGACGGCTGGGCTGCACTCGAAACTGCGTTGAAGGATGTTCTCGCCTTTGCGAAGGACGAGATCACCGAAGAAGAGCGGAACGAGCTGGAGCGAATCATGATTGTTGTCCAGTCCGCTATCTATCGAAGATAAAGAATGCCTCCAACCAGGCGCTGGAGGCGGCGCGTTGGACCGCGCGCCTCAGCCCTACGCTCGAAGAGAATAATGATCAGGGAATCACACCACTGGAAAGATCCGCTCTTAGAAGATCGAGCGTTGTGGGCACCCGTCGGGGCCCTCAAAACTCAAAAGTGCGCCTCGATGCGAAATTTGATATTTGAGGGCTGGCCCCGCGAGTTTACGCCATGAGATTTGGGTTACTTGCCGCGGCTGCGTTTCTGATAGTGTTGGGGTGTCGGAGGGACCCTCCCTTACCACAAGAGATCTGGATGCCAGCAGCATTTGCCGCGATAGACCCTCTCACTGATGATGTGAAAATATCACGGCTTCGAGAAACGGAGTTGCTGCATTCTGACATCGAGTTACGGGTTTGGATCGGGTTTGGAATGAATCGGTTGGAGGGATTGAGGATAACGAGACGAAGCAATGAATGGTCAGCGGTTTACGTTAAGGAAGATAATCACGGCCGCGCCGGATCAACCTACGAGACCCAGCCGTCCGTTAGTTGGGATAGTCTTTGGGACACACTGACAAGATTAGGGTTGCTGACATTGCCGGATCAGTCGGAGCTCAAAACAATGGTTCACGTACTGGATGGCGTGAGCTATGTCGTCGAGTATATCGTGGGCGGTGACTATCGGGCATACATGTATCTGAACCCTCACGATCAGCGAGGACCTGAAGCAAAACAAATTGTTGAGATTGTGGCTACTTTGCGCCGGGAGCTGATTCAACATTTGACTGTACCGGAGGCTGTGGAGCCAACGCTTTAAGTATTTGACGGTAATCTTGCTGTTGATGAGCGGGGAGTGTGAACTCTCTTTTACTCAGCGAATCGAGGGCGTCCTTCTACGGAATCGTCTTCGGTGTATGGATTTTGGTGGCGTTCTATGCGATCACACATGATCAATATCTCGTTTGGATCGCTCCGGAACATTTTAGGATCTAACACCCGAATCCAAATCGAATACACAACGCTTCGGTATTGGCTCTAGTTATTGCCTTTCGAGCGTCATTCTTACCTGGACTGATGCTCGGATTTGCTTCCTGGTTGATTGGTAGGGCTGGTGTTCGGCCAAAACTGCCCAGGGGTTACATTTTTCGCTCGGTATTTGTAGTCATCTGCATCATCGAAGTCACCGCCGCTTCCCTAGGAGCATTTAGCTACACTACGGGCCGAACTGTGTTTCCCGAGAATTTGTACCGAGATCTATTTCATACCGTATAGATGAGTAGATCGGAATTAGTAAGCATAAGCATACAGAGACTGCCAAATCGAGCAGTGGTGCGTAAGTGCTAACGGCTAGTTTGTGCTGTCGACAGATGGCGTTGGGATCAGTGGAACTAGGTGTCACCGCTTTGTAGAGGTTGGAGAGGAGAATTCTATTCGGAAGCTACATTGACCATAACGAAGAATCAGGTTTTTATTTGGTTGGATGCGAAGCACCTTACAAGATCATGGACGAGCTCTACAGGGCTCCTAGTTTACCACCCCGATATTTCGAGAATGATTCAGGTGAATACCACGCCGCTGGATTGTCACGCTAATTTCGCTTGCTGCTATGTGTGAAAAGTCGAACAAGAAAGTCGTCCGTTCCGCAGTCAAGAACGCGTTGAATCGATTAAGGCAGGATGGATTCTCGGCCCTCAAGTTGCCCGAGCGTCAGTTTCTCGCAGTATTCTTGATGCACGAGGAGATTCGGAATGGAGGGATTTTTCAATGGTTCACTAATCCTTACAGCGACTACGCAGCTGCTGCTCTCGATTTCCTGCGCAATTCGGGAGACGAGGAAAGACTAGACGTTCTAACGAAAGCAAGTGCACTATTCCCTGCGGGAAAAATCCCGCCCACCACTAAGGAAAGGCATGCCTGCGTCGCAAGCTGGACGGATGGAAAGATTCAGAGTCTAGAGTCTCTAGACGAGCAGTATTACAAATGTTGCTCTAACATTTATGAGGGAATGGCCCTATTCGCGTCCAAGGGGTGCCTCAAAGAGTAGTCGTAGAGTGAACGCGTGACGAACTGCCCACTTCGTAGGTGTCGGTCATATAGTATCATGAGTATTCGCATCATTAGCCCCCCCCCCGGTGAAGCGCCAGAGCGTATTCGAGCAGCTTGGGTTGGCGTTACCCTTCCTGCCGTCTCGGGCGCTCGCACAAGCAAAACAATTGACGTATTATCGCGACCAGGGACATGGTTTGCTGGTCGCTCGCGAAAAGGGGTCACCCATTGGGGCGTTTGTCAATAGGCATAAAAGATTCTTGCCTCAACTTTTCCTAGTTTTCTTCGTTGAGTTGTTTCTACTTTCAGACTCCGCTGCTCTCGGTTCCGATTCGAACCTTGGACTTCTACTCTTCGATTACGATCTCACCGCACTGTGACGGTGACTCGTTCAGTCACCCATCTGGATCTAGCTAGTTCGCCGCGGAGTTGCCTCCTGCTGCGAAGAAGTCAAAACCAAGTTTCAACTTCACTGCCCATCCTGTTACCACAGGACCAGAAAACCTTCTGTGCCAGGCCGTGTT
>CAJXVR010000146.1 GCA_913061285.1 uncultured Verrucomicrobiota bacterium
GAGATGTGTATAAGAGACAGACCTTCGTTGTGGGAATGACCGGCTTTATCGTATGCCGCCTCCGGGAGCTCAAAGTATTGACCATACCGGAATTCTACGAAAAACGATTTGATCGCAAGACACGAATTCTCGGTGGCATCATGCTGACATTCGGCGGCGTCCTGAACATGGGCCTGTTCCTTAAAGTCGGCTCCATGTTTGTTGTTGGAATTACCGGATTATCCGAAGATAGCACCGCACTTCCGATCGTGATGTCAGCTCTCCTTCTCCTGGTGTTGGTCTACACGGTGCTAGGCGGCATGATCTCCGTTATCGTCACCGACTACATTCAATTCGTCGTTCTCTCGGTTGGCCTCCTGGTTGCGACCGGGTTTTGCATCTCCAAACTTGGCTGGCAACCGGTCTTTGACAGTGTCGCAAGTCTGAAAGGAGAGGCTGGCTTCAACCCTCTTGTCGCAGGGAGCGGTTTCGGCCCCAGCTACATTGTCTGGATGTTCTTTACTGCCGGGCTTGTCAGTTGTGCTATCTGGCCAACCGCAGTCGCCCGGGCACTGGCCATGGACTCGGTTTCCGGTGTGAGACGCCAATTCATGTGGTCTTCCGTGTCCTTCATGATCCGCTTCCTCGTGCCTTATTTTTGGGGCATCTGCGCCTTCGTCTTCGTCATGACAGAAGCACCAGATCTGAAGCTCCTCTTCTTCCCGGAAGATCCAGCCACGACCCCGGTTAACAATCTCTACGCCATGCCCGTCTTCCTTGGCCGCGTTCTTCCCGCAGGAATCATCGGGATAATCACCGCCGCGATGATTGCCGCTTTCATGTCGACCCACGATTCATACCTCCTCTGTTGGAGTTCAGTAATCACTCAGGACATCTTGGCACCTATCATGGGAAACAAGATGAGCACTAAGGCTCGCATTCTACTCACACGTGTCCTCATCGTTATCATCGGTTTCTACATTCTCTTCTGGGGTTTACTCTACGAGGGAAGCGATGCCATCTGGGATTACATGGCAGTCACAGGAGCCATCTACTTCACCGGAGCGTTTGCCCTCCTATTAGGAGGCCTTTACTGGAAGAGGGCGAGTTCCACAGGCGCCTTTTTCGCACTCCTCAGTGGCCTGACGGCAATCCTAGGCCTAGACCCTGTCCAACGTTTCGTCGGACTCAAGACACAGAACCCTACAACTCTCGAATGGTCCCAACCCTTCACAGGCGATCAAATCGGGCTAATGACCGTCGCCTTTAGTCTGACCGTTCTTGTCCTAGGATCACTTTTCTTCCCAGACAAGAAAACAACCCAACTTAACTAACAATAGACCGCCATGGAAACAGAGACCTATAGCACATGGGAGACCATCTGGAAACTCCTTTTTATCAGCACCCTCGTGGTTTTTGCAGCGATGTCAGTTTGGGTAACGATTGGCGGGTATAAAGATCTCAAAAAACTGTTCTCACAACTAGAAAACGAGAACCAAGACGACTAAAACTACGGCTCCTGTGGCGTCACAATTCTCAGAAAACCAAGTCGAGCTGAATCATCGAGAGGCGCCGAAACGCTCGAAATGCCATCATTCTCTAGCGGTCCTATCTGAATGATCGATTCCCAGAACAGCTCGTCGAGCCCCGACGTCATTTGGAGACTATAAGATTTTCCTTTCATCCCTTCGAATGTCACAACCAGCCCTGGATTGAATCCGACATCTTCAAAACTGACTGACCGAATCTCTAATCGACTTTCCGGATCGGTAGGATCCGTACCGGCAACGAATTCTCTATAGTTGCACACTCCATCTTGATCCGTATCCAAGGTCGCGTCACTAAACAGCTCGGCATTCAACTGAAAAATCATTTCGATTTCGTTTGGAATCCCATCCCCATCACGATCTGATTCTGCCCGATTCATCTCTCCTGGGGTGGGCAGAAGATTAGACGTGATGACCCCGCGAGCATCAGGAAGTCGTCCGTGATAAACGCCAAGAGCCTGAGATTGCCATCCTACAACATCTATCTGATTCCCTTCTGAACTATTCAACAAAATCATCTCGCCAGCTCGATCAAGCCGAAAAGGTAACTTTAGATCAGAAACTTCAGCCCCGTTCGAACCCAAAACAAGAAAGTCGCCTGGCCCCACAAACGTATAGGGCTCGAATTGAAATCTGAATGGTTCGTCGGGGCGGTCAGAGAGAGATGCAGCGCCCAAATTGACAACCAAATCACTGCCGTTTATTAGTTCAATCCAATCGTTCCCCTGATCATCCCCAGCGGTCCATTCATTAATTCGAATCGATTGAACCCTTCCGGTCAGTTTGAATCGGTTCTCTGCACCTGGCGTCGGAGTGCCTAGTCCCCAAGTAGTCCCGTCATCATTTCTAGATAAGGAACTGTCTCCCAACTGTTGCCCAAAGATCACTAGATCACGAATTATCGGAAATTCGCCCCGCCAGTCCACAAGCACTACTTGTTCTCCCGCACGAGCCAATCGGAACCCTGTGAAATAGCCAGTCCCATCAGTGACATGATCACACCAGACTACCAATCGCTCCCCCGCCGCAATACTGCTCCCACCCGGAAAGCGAAACCGGTCAAGATCAGCAAGATCGTCGGTCAAACCGAAATTCGCCAGGTCGATTGCCTGCTCACTCGAATTGACTAGTTCCACCCAATCAGGAAAGAGCCCATCCTTCTCGACGATTCCATCATTGGCTGCCATTAATTCGCTCAAGCTCAGCCCCGTTCCGAGACTTGATCGAATGAGTTTCAAATCAAGCGAGAAAGCCACATCTGAAGACTCTGGATCGTTGGGATGAATCTCAACAGCCACAAGATTCTTCCCTTCTCTAAAAATACTCGCTGGCAACTCGATAGGGCCGTCAAGCCGGCCTGCTTCGATCTCTTTTTCTGCCAAGGTCGCAAAGCGAACCGACCGACTCCGACTGATCCTTCGGCGGAAGACTTCTTTGCCATTAACGTACATCACGCCACCATCAGCAGCTTCCCATGTCAGCACCACACATTGGGAAGGCTCCAGTTTCCCCAATGTCACGGGCGTACGAAAATAGTATGAGCTTGAGCCCTTTTGAAGTGGGATCGAATCCTGGTTTTCGTCCAGGATAGCAGTGCTAAAGCGACCAGAAGCCAGCGGCCATTCAGAATCATCAAAGCTATCTTGGCGCCACGAAACACCTTGATTTTCGCCCGTATCACGAAACCGCCATTCCGATTCTAGTGTAATTAGCGGCATCTGATCATAGGCCGCACCATAAATAAACGACGACTCGTCAGAATAGAGAGAGCGGAAGCCTTCAGAATCCACGTAGAGACACCTCCAGAAGTAACGAGCTCCGTATTCGAGTGCCTCACTCGGCAAGCGCAGAGACGTCAATCGATCTCGCGACGCAAGGCGAAAGACGGGCAACTCAAAGCTCCCGTCAACGCCGCGAATCTCCCAAATCGTCTCCATATGAGTCGTCGTTGAAGATTCATGAGCCGCAAAGGGAGAACTCTGCAATTGATGTGACTCTGAAACCCCTTGCCCGCCAGTGGGAAACAAATTGATCGGCATAAGGGGTTTCCGATACTCGCCCTGATCGGCTTGCCGATTGACTGAATCGAAACGCCCATTGGAAAAACCAAGAACCGTTTGATCTAGCCCAATTCGAGCCAGATTCTCAGGGTGAAGCAAGGTATTATTTAGGACCCATATTCTTTCCTTGAACTCGTCCGGAAAGGCCTGCAAAAAACTATCCTTAAAAATATTCATGGTCTTCGCAAAGTTCTGGACCGTCATGATGGAGGCTGATGCCGTACTATTTCCACCGAAGAGTGAATCAAAATCCCAGGGTAATATACTCCAGAGTCCGTTTCGCTTTTGCCACAGGAAATAGTTGTGAGTCACATCATCCCACGGAGACATCCAATTGATCATGGCCAAATAAGTCAGCGTGTCATCGATATCCCAATGAGCGAAGAAGTATTTCCGCAATGCAAGTTCCGGAGTATTGGATTTTCGTGCCGCCCAAAGGGCTTCAATCATCTCCTGGAATCCCGAGTGCCCCATCCAACCTTGGTTCTGTATGCGATAGGTATGTTCATATCGCTGCCGAGGAGTCCAGTAAACGGGCGTTTCTTGACGCCGAGGCGTCACGGGTTCTAGAAGGCTACCGTTTCCAATCCCAAAAGGGCCTTCGGCTTGACCATCTAGATTCCCAACGCTTTTGAACAACGCTCCCGTCGGCAGTATGGCGCGTTCAGGACTTCGAACTGGCATTTCCCGATAGTATCTTTCCAACAAACACTGGTTATACTCCTCTTGCTCTAGTCGAAGGAGCGGGCGATTTTTATTGAGCCTTAAATCGATCGTTTGGGTCGTGGACGTCGGAAGCCCGGTCAGACGAAAGAGCAAATGCCCTGAACTTGTAGCAAAGTCCTTGTCGGTAAGAAAAACGCTATCGTGATCACGAAACAGCTGATAATCCGGAAATAACAGTTTGTAGGATTGCCTCCCTGTACTTCGTCGATAGCGACTTCCATGATAGCGAATATGCGCATCATAAACAATGCCATCATGCACAAAGATCGCCGGTTCCGTCGCATTCCATTCCTCTCGCGGAAGGCCTGGTGGATTAGGGCTCGTCACGCGTTTCGGAGATTCCGCAATGTTGCGTTCCAGACGCCGCAGACTGCCTTGTGAAACGAAGACATCGTAGATGGGATACTCTGACTCCCGCTCCGGAGTCACAAAGTAGGCATACCACTCCATCGGATCGTCCCTACGGGGATAAACCGTTTCTAGACCTTCCCCTCGGTCAGCAAGAATTCGATAGCGAACAACACTTCGCTCTTTCTCACCTGGAAGGGTGACACCAAAACGATGCCCCACGTGATCAGCTAACGGTATCATAGTGAAACGACTCACTGCTTCATCAGCAAGGTCGATGTCATCTACAAAATACTCGATGAAGACCTGCCCCAATCCGACAAGGGAAGAGAACGAGACTTCAATCAAAACCGTCTCATTCGGAGAAATGACGCGATTGCCATCGCGCTTTCGAGTCACCAAACATTCAGTTACGATCGACTTTGCCAGCGCGTTACTTACAAGATTGGGACGCCCAGGACTCGGTCCATCCTCCAAAGGGGAAGCGATCCAATTTGCTGCATCCTGACCATCATGAGTCAGACTAACCCGCTCAAGTGAACGTCCACGATACTGATGTTCAAGGGGATCTATTCCTGACCACCGCTGACCAACTCCCAATGCATCCGCACTGATTGGCCACGGTTGTCGGTCAGAATACGTCACCGCATCGACCACCACACTCGATTGATCCAACAAGCGAATGCTCTCCCCTCGATTACTCAAGGTTCCCCGATAAGGCCCCCACAATTGATCTCGCTCCAGGTGATAGGCCCCGACCGTCGCCAAACGATCAGGATCACGAGCAATCACACGATACTCGCCTGCCCCAATTTTCTCGCCCCCTGTGAATTCAAAACTGATTCCCCCTTCGATCTGCCAGCCAGAAAGTAAGACGAGCTCGGAGCTACCGTTAAAAATCTCGATGTACTCAAAGACATCATCGTAGAGCGATATTAAGGGGCCCCCATCAGCGTCGAATGCAGGTTCCTCAACAGGGTGATACATGATCTCCGAAATCACCACTTCTGCGTCTAAGCAAAAGCCCCCCCCAACAAGAGCAAGCAGGCTCAGAGCAATCAACAAAACCGAATCATGTAAGCGAAGACGAGTTTTAGACCGCACTCTGAAAGACTAACAGAAGGCGAGTCACAAAATCAATCTCACCCTAAAGCCCAAAAAAAGCCCGGGAGTGATAACCACTCCCGGGCTTGAATTGAATCCTTAAGATTCGACTAATCTTCGCTCACATTGAAGCGAACAGTGGATTAGTATTGATTCGTTGACTCGTTCTCGTTCACAGGACGAGTAATGTTGTCTGTGTCCATTTGAACACTGAACCGAACATCACCTGCTGAAGCAGCCTTGATCACAACTGTCCATTTAGCCTTGGCATCAGGAGCCAATCTTGGAAGTGGTGCGAAGCTGACGACTTGACCAGAAACAGAAGAACTGGTTGCACCGCCTGAGCTAACGTGCGTTTGTGAATCTTCCAATGTGCAAACAATCTTGATGTTCGTGTCATCTGCAGAACCTTGGTTCGTCACAGTGATTTCGTAGGTTTCGTTGCTACCAACTTCAATTGGATCTTCGATATCGATAACCTCAAGCAAGACAGCAGGAATACCAGAAACGATCGTTGAGCAGCTGCTGCTCGCAGGATCAGCACATCCGCCATTAGCCATAGCACTGAAGTTCAAGGTTCCAACAGTCGTACCAACAAAGTTAGCACAGACCTCAGTTGATCCGTCAGCAGCAAGGCTACCGAGGTTCCAAACAACCTTGTTACCGACCAACTGGCCACCGCTGCTTGCGCCACGGAAACTCGCACCAGCAGGAACAGCTACTTCAACAACCGTTCCATCACTAGCAGCATTGCCAGAGTTAGTAACGGTTGCACAAACTTCGATTGGACGACCAACGAAACGTTGCTCAGGGGTCGTGCAGCTGATGCTCAAACTAGGAGCAGTAACGACAGTCGTGACTGAATCTTCAGCTTCGACACCTTGATCACTCGTTGCCTTGGCAACATTGGTGAATTCACCAGTTCGGGTCGCGGTTGCGGCCAAGGTCACTTGGCGGCTTTGCCCAGGTTGCAATGTGCCTACGTCAAATGAGGCAGAATTTCCACCGGCAGAGCTTCGAAGCCCGTCATCCATCTGATCGCTAATCTGGACATTCGTCAAGACACTGCTACCCGTGTTGCGAACGGTCACGGTGTAAGGGATAGGATCACAAATCGTCACTTGAGCAGGACCAGTCTTCACCAACTCGAGGTTCGCCTTAACGACGCGGATTGGCTCACACAAGATTGGGCTGTAACTTGCCCATCCACAACCGGTGATCACGCCTTCTTCAGCAGCTTTTCCGGTCACGGAAATGGTTTTTGCTTCACGAGGGCCTAGCTCACCAATGTTCCAAGTAGCAACGCCATTGCTGACGCCACTGGATTGTGGAGAGGAAGAATCAACGGTGAAATTGCCTGTCACGCGATCGTGAACAACGACATCGTGAATTGGATAAGGCGTAAGGTTGATGACATTGTACTGGTAAGAAAATGCCTGCCCAACCATGACTTCAGCTGGAACTGTCTTTTCGAGCAACAAACCGTCATGCCCTTGAACCCCGGTTGGGAACGACATTGAACCCTTAACATGAGGGACGCCACCGTGATCAACGGTTGTGTAAGAAGGACCAAAACCTCCACCGCGCTTGATCGGAGCAGGTGCTGGAGCTGGTTGGCTTTCTGATGCTGTCGAAGCCGTCGATGACGTCGAAGCTGATGAATATCCAGCGTTCTGCTGCTGCGCACAACCTGCCAAAAGCAGGACCGCAACGGCGGGAACAATGGAGCTCTTGAATATTAGATCTCGTAGTTGTTTCATTATTTGTATCTATCGGTCAGTGAATCGATGACCTGGTTTTCTCTACCCTCGTCGATGTCCTCACACGCTTACAGTTACGTCGCGTCGCGATATCATTCCTTACCGGCCAAGAATTTCAAATCAATTCCGCGAGAAAAAATGAAAAACTAGTAAAAATTTAAATTAATGCGACACACTATACATTCCCGTTAGGGATTTATGGACGCAGGCAACAGTTCCTCCCAATCCAGTTCATCACCCACAACTCGGACCCAATGTAGTCTCCCCTGATACCTCCAAGCATCAACAACCAGCCCTTCCTCAAATGAACTACCATAGGGGGCAATCACCAGGGTATTGTGCTCTTTGAATGTCCCTACGGCATATCCACCGCGATAGAATACAAGGCTGCGATACTCATCCGATTCCAACGCAGTTAAGAGATCATTCACCCAGTGATAGCACAGACCACGCTCACGAAAGCCCGAATTCACGAGCACATTCTGCAACCACGCCGGCCCGACACTTCGATACGTCTCGGCGAGCCTCAACGATTCTCGCGTCAAAAGTTCGGCCACCCGACGCGCTTCGAGCGGGTCAACCATCGGAGAAAGCGTTTCAATGGCAAGTGACAAGCGCACGGCATCATCGCCGGCATCTTTGGGAAGAGACGCACATCCTCCCAAGCCAAGCAGCAGTAGTATGAGAAAAGGCCGCACAAAATGGCTACTTATTAACATTTCACATTACTCATTGATGGCTCTCAAATAGGTCCGTTCCTCACGAAGCCCACCGGAGTTCTAACAGAATCAACTAAGTATTTCGATGGGTTTTTCAAAGCTGAACGGAAAACCGAGCAAGAAAACGTCGCCAATTTTTCGCCCAACAGTTAAGAGATCCTTATGGCAAAACAACGGCCTTCCACGCTTTGGCGCACTCTTTCGAATCGATCGTCGCTTTTTCTCCTCGCAGGCCCTTGCGTCATCGAAAGCGAGGCCCTTTGCTTCGATATCGCGGGGCGGCTCAAGCGGATGACCCAACGACTCGGGATTCCCTTTGTGTTCAAGGCGAGCTACGACAAGGCAAATAGGTCTTCAGCCAAATCGTTTCGAGGCCCCGGACTTGAGGATGGACTCGCAATTCTCGATCGAGTGAAAACTAAATTCGCCATTCCGGTGATTACGGACATCCACTCGGAATCCGACGCCCGCTCGGCCGGGACGGTTGTCGACATTCTACAGATTCCGGCCTTTCTATCACGACAAACCGACCTCCTACACGCCGCCGCCCAGACGGGACAAATCATTAATGTGAAAAAGGGGCAATTCGCTTCCCCGCATGAAATGATCAACGTCGTCGAGAAACTGCACAGCTTCAACAACCGCCGAGTGATCCTCACCGAGCGAGGTAACTCGTTCGGCTACAACAACTTGGTGGCAGATATGCGGTCCATCCCGATTATGAAAAGCCTGGGATGCCCAGTCGTTTTCGATGCCACTCATTCCGTCCAACTCCCAGGTGCGGGAGGAGACAAGTCTAGCGGACAACGTGAATATGCCCCCGTCCTGGCCAAAGCTGCGGTTGCTGCAGGCGCCAACGGCCTTTTCATTGAGACACACCCTACTCCAGAAGCGGCCCTGAGTGACGGGCCAAACATGATTCCAACCAGCGAGCTACCACGCCTAGCCAAGCAGCTGAAGGCGATTCATCAGGCCGCAAGGTAACGGATTCGGAATGATAGCAAAGATTTCAGGCTATGAAACACGCTGACCACATCAAATGGAGCAATTCCAACAATTCGATTCACAAGTATTTCAAGATTTCCAAGTCCGGCTGATTTCACTAGAGTGCTGCTGCCTATGATGCTAGTCGTCGATAATTACGATTCATTTACCTACAACCTCGTCCAATACCTGGGCGAACTGAAGGCAGAAATGACAGTCGTCCGAAATGACGAAATCACGGTGGATCGCGTCCGCGACATGGCACCAAGCCGGATACTAATCTCACCTGGGCCTTGCACGCCAAATGAGGCCGGTCAATCAAATGAGATCATCAAGGCGTTCTCAGGAAACGTTCCAATTCTCGGAGTTTGCCTCGGACACCAATGCATAGCTCATACGTTTGACGCGACGATCGAAGTCAATTATCGGATGATGCACGGCAAAACCTCGCCCGTGAAGCATGACGGCAAAGACCTGTTCAAAGGGCTGCCAAATCCATTCATGGCAACGCGTTACCACTCCCTTGTCGTTAACCCTGCGTCTGTTCCTGATTGCCTTGAAATTACAGCGGAAACCGAAGAAGGGGAGATCATGGGACTCAAGCACGTTGATTTCCCTATTTGGGGCGTCCAATTCCATCCCGAGAGTATTCTCACCGAACATGGCAAGGAGCTCCTGAACAATTTTTTAAATCTCAACTAGCCCCACACGCGCCCGCATTTTTTATTTCAGCCTTCGCAAGAGGGTCGAGTTACAAAAAAAGGCCACCCCAAGAAGGAGTGGCCGATAAAAACCAAAAAGTAAGGTGACAGCTCTACGAGCTAGTGACGATTTCGTCGCTTGACCTTCAACTGGGCGAGCGAATGGGCTAAAGCCGCATTCACCGAAGCCAATTCCTCATCAGAAAGCTTCTCTTGAAGCCTCGACTCGGCACGCTTTCGGGCTTCCTCAGCAGCCTGCTCATCGATGTCAGACTCTTTCACCGCCATGTCTGTGAGAACCGCTACCTTGTCACCCGTGATCTCCACAAACCCCTCACCCACGGCGAGGAAATGCTGTTCCCCACTCTTAGAGACACTGATTTCGCCAGAGCTGATCTGAGTCATCAACGGAACGTGCTCCGGATAAACCCCCATGTCACCTTCCAAACCAGGAAGATTGACCATATCCACATCCTCGGAATAGGTGGTTGCCTCCGGGGTAACTATTTCCAATCGAAGCGTTTTTGCCATTGTTTCAACCTAAACTCAATCGTCAACCGAGGACTTAGTCCTGGTCAGCGTAAATGTCTTCAATGGCGCCCTTCATGTAGAAATTCCCTTCAGCAACATCATCATGCTTACCGTCCAAAATCTCTTTAAAGGCGCGAACCGTATCCGCAACATCCACCTGCTTTCCAGGGAACCCAGTGAAGACTTCAGCCACAGTGAAGGGCTGACTCAAGAATCGCTGAATCTTCCGAGCACGGAAAACGGTCAGTTTGTCCTCAGGGGAAAGTTCATCCATACCAAGAATGGCAATGATATCTTGCAAATCCTTGTAGCGCTGCAACACCACTTGGACACCACGAGCCACGGCATAGTGTTCCTCGCCGACGATGTCTGGGGTTAAGGCTCGCGAATTTGATGCCAAAGGATCCACAGCAGGGTAAATACCGAGCTCAGCAATCGAACGTTCCAAAACGATCGTTGCATCCAAGTGAGCAAAAGTGGTCGCAGGCGCGGGATCGGTCAAATCATCAGCCGGCACGTAAACCGCTTGGAACGAGGTAATTGAGCCCTTCTTGGTAGAAGTAATTCGCTCCTGCAAATCACCCATCTCAGCCGCCAAGGTAGGCTGATAACCCACAGCACTCGGCGTACGGCCTAGAAGTGCTGACACCTCGGATCCGGCCTGTGAGAATCGGAAGATGTTGTCAACGAAGAGCAGCACGTCCTGATTCTTTTCGTCACGGAAATACTCGGTGATCGCCAAGCCTGAAAGCGCCACTCGAAGTCGAGCTCCTGGCGGCTCGTTCATCTGACCATAAACGAGGGCGATCTTGGATTCGTTTAAATTCTCTTGATTGATGACACCGGCCTCAGACATTTCCGCATAGAGATCGTTCCCCTCACGGGTTCGCTCTCCCACACCGGCAAACACCGACACACCACCATGAAGCTTCGCGATGTTGTTAATCAGCTCCATGATAACAACCGTCTTGCCAACACCAGCACCACCGAACGCTCCGACCTTTCCTCCCTTAAGGAAGGGGCAAATTAAATCGATCACCTTGATACCAGTCGTCAAAATCTGTGGCGAAGTCGCCTGATCCATGAGTGAAGGAGCCGGACGATGAATGGGATTGTAGGCCTCAGCCTCAACCGGACCACGCTCGTCTACGGGTTGCCCTGTCACGTCGAAGACTCGGCCCATCACCCCGTTGCCAACGGGCATCGAGATTGGCGCCCCAGTGTCGGAGACTTCAAAACCGCGCTTTAAACCCTCTGTCGAAGACATTGCCACAGCACGAACCCAGTTATCCCCAAGGTGCTGCTGCACTTCCAAAACAAGTTTGATCGGTTGATCATCGAGTTTAAACTCAACATTCAACGCATTGTAGATCGCTGGCAGATCGCTTGAAAATTCAACGTCCACCACCGGTCCGATAACCTGTACAATCTTGCCTTTATTCATGTCCAAAAATTGACTTTCTGATCTGCCAGAATCATTCCCCTAAGGAGACAAAGTGATCCTCGCTGGCGAATTAACCTCTCGCCAAAGTAGAAGGCGAAAACGCTAAGGAGTTTGTCAAACAGTGTCAAGGGAGAGACAGATAAATCCTTCTCTCAAGCCTCATTCTGAGTTCTCGCATCAGAAAAGGCGTCGACGCAGGCAAAAATCAAACCTCTTTGACCGTCCCCCAGTGAACGTCCAGACGCCGATTGAGATAAAGCTTAACCGCTTTGACTAAGGTCTTCGACTCATGTTTCTGTCCCGTTTGCACAATTTCCTTCAAACTCATTCCACGCTTAACGTCGAAGCTACTCTGGGCAATGATCGGCCCCTCATCCAGGTGCATATTGACGAAATGAGCCGTCACGCCGGCAATCTTCACGCCATGTTCATATGCTTGCCGGTAGGCCTGAGGCCCCGGAAAACTAGGAAGCAGGGATGGGTGAATGTTGATAATCTTGTTTTTGAAATACCAAACAAACTGAGGGGAAAGGATCTTCATGAAGCGAGCCAAGACGACAAAATCTACCTCGAACTCTTCTGTGAGCTTCAACGCTTTGGCTTCTGCCTCTCTCCGCTGAGTCCAATCGATTCGGCGAAAGGGGAGATCGGCTTTCTTGGCGATCGATCGAAGGGATTCATGATTGGAAATAACGACAACGGGTTCAGCCTTGATCTGTTTCGAGGCAACGGCCTCAAGAATTCCGAGTAAAGCATGATCTTCTTTCGAAACAAAGATGGCGAATCGTTGAGCGCCCCCAGCGGCGTACTTCCGAGATCGTATGTCCATCCCTAGCTCGATGCCCAATCGATTCAACCCCTCCTTAATTGGGCCCGGCCTCCAATCGGCTCCGTCCCAGGAAGCTTGAATCGCCATACTAAATTGACCGCGAGTCACCTGTTCCTCAAGGGCCTCGACATTTGCCCCGCTTTCAAAAAGAAACTTGGTGACCGAAGCTACAACCCCCGTTCGATCCTTACCAACCACCGAAATACTCAATATTTGCCGCCGAGACATCGACTTCTTGTGCCAAAACAAGTAGGCACTAATCAATCATTGATTCCGAGAAACATTCAGTCCCAACCCCGAATCTGCGGCAGCACAAGGTGGATCAGGCCTCATGTAGGCAATAAAACGAACTTGCAGAACCAAACCCTTTGAGCTTTAGCTTGGCCTCAACAATGAAGAGAACCCTGCTCCATTTCGCGTTACCCAGCATCATGCTGAGCCTTGTACTGCCACTTTCGAGCGCATACGGGCAACAAAGCCCTTTCAAGAATCTTCGGGCTGGCATGTTGAGCATCAATAGCGAAGATCTTCTTGATCACATCGAAGTTCTCGCCTCAGACGACTACGAGGGTCGAGGACCTGGGGGCATCGGTGAGGATCTCACCGTTGAATATCTGATCGGACAGTTCATGCGCTTCGGTCTCGAACCCGGGAACCCCAATGGCACCTACACCCAGGAAGTTCCCATGGTGGGAATCCAATCCCAAACGAGCGCCGAGCTCTCGCTCAAAGGGACTAAAGTGCCCCTGACCTTCCCTCAAGATTACGTGGCATGGACGACGCGACCCGAGCCCCAGGTAGCAGTAAGTGACAGTAGTCTCGTCTTTGTGGGATACGGCGTGCAAGCGCCGGAATACCGCTGGGATGACTACAAGGGTGCCAATCTTAAGGGAAAAACACTCGTTATGTTGGTCAACGACCCGCAAGTCCCCCACCCTGGCGACAGCTCAAGGCTCGACCTGAGATACTTTAAAGGGTCAGAAATGACTTATTACGGCCGCTGGACCTATAAGTTGGAGATGGCGGCGAAGCTGGGTGCCGCAGCAGTCATCTTGGTTCATGAAACCGGCCCAGCAGGCTACCCATACTTTGTTGTCATCAACAGCTGGGGAAGAGAAAACTTCACCCTCAAGACGCCTGATGGGAACCAAGGTGACGTACCGGCGGCAACTTGGTTTAGTTACGACCGCGCCCGCAGCATGTTTCAATCCCTGGGTTATGACTTCGAAGAACTCAAGCAGCGCGCCTTAAGCCGAGACTTTGCTCCGATCTCACTCCGCGCCAAACTTTCCCTTTCTCTCAAGAACTCGGTTCGCGAAATCACTTCCAGGAACGTCGTCGCTCGAGTCGAAGGCTCCAAATCATATCGACGAGACCAACACATTGTCGTCACGGCTCACTGGGATCACATCGGCATCAACAATAAGCTTGAAGGAGATAAAATCTTCAATGGAGCCCTCGATAACGCATCTGGCGTTGCGGGCCTCCTAGAGCTCGCCGAGATGTTCGCCGGATTCAATCGTCCCATTAGCCGTTCCTTGCTTTTCATCGCCACTACCGGCGAAGAGCAGGGTCTGTTAGGAGCAAAATACTACGCCGAAAACCCCTATGTTCCGATGTCTAAGACGGTCGCCAATATTAATATTGATGGACTGAATCAATGGGGGCCGACCCGAGATGTCGTCGTCATCGGCCGCGGGGCATCATCACTCGACACCTTGGTTGAGCAATCCGCCGCCATTCAGAAGCGGATCGTCAAAGGCGATCCCGAGTCGGAAAAAGGCTATTTCTACCGCTCCGATCATTTTCAGTTCGCAAAGAAGGGCGTCCCTGCCTTGTTTCTCAATGCGGGCATTGAATATCTTGGGCGTGCCAGTAGCTACGGTCCGAAAAAACGCCGTGAATATCGTGAGAATGACTACCACAAAGTTTCTGACCAAATCAAACCGGGCTGGAATCTCGCCGGAGCCGTCGAAGATCTCAGACTCTTGAGTCGGGTCATTTATCGCGTCGGACAGGAAGAAGCGATTCCGACTTGGACCCCCGGATCCGAATTCGCCGAGATTCGCCGACAGAGCTTGAGCAGCGGAGAACGCTAGTCCGAGGTGGCCTACATCTCATGAAAGACCTAAGGCCGACTGAAGCCTTAATTGCGTTCTGGCTCCTCATAGCCACAAGCATCCAAAACGCTCACGCGGCCGACTGGCCTCGCTGGCGCGGCCCATCCGGAGACGGCCATACCCCGCTCGAGGAAGCCCGATTGCTAAGCCTCCCCGAAGATCCGAAGGTCACCCTTAAGATTCCTGCCGGAGGAGGCTTTGCGTCACCAATCGTCGCAGGCAATCGACTCTACCTCTTCGACAATCAAGAGGGGCATGAAACAATTCGCGCCATCGATCTCGGATCGAAGGACGTCTTGTGGGAGCAGGCGGTTGATGCCGTGTTCAAGGATGGCCAAGGGCTGCCCGGACCGCGAAACACCCCTCAGATCGATGAGAACCGCCTCTTTGCCGTTTCATGTCGAGGAGAACTTCAATGCCTCGATGCACGCAATGGAACTCTGATATGGCGGCAAAACTACGTGGACGATTTCGGCGCTGTCTTCATTGGTGAGAGAGGAAGCATTCAAGGAGCGGCGCGCCACGGCAATAACGGCTCTCCGCTCATTGATGGAGAACGTCTCTACGCTTGCGCCGGGGGAAAAAACGGGAGCAGCATCGTTTGCCTTAACAAGAGGACTGGAACCCTTATTTGGAAGTCACAGGATGATCTTGCCGGTTACGCACCACCAGTAAAGGCTCTGGTTGGGGGTACCGACCAATTGTTCTGCTACACCGTCTCCGGACTCCTGAGTCTCAAGCCCGATGATGGTCAACTTCTCTGGCGATTCCCAGTCTCAACGCCCTTCGGACGACATGTCACCACCCCGATCGGCTATCAAGGTATCGTGATCATTTCCTCAATCGAAGAAGGACTCATTGCCACTCGCACGAGCTCTTCCCCTGACGGTAGCGTCGCACAGGAGAGAGCCTGGCAGAGCAAGGTAAGCGCCATCAATTTTTCAAGCCCCATTCGTATCGGCGCCTACCTCTATGGACTGGGACCAGAGAAAAACTTCATTTGCGTAGATCTCGCCACCGGCGTTCAACAATGGTCAAAAAAGGGGTATATTTTCACGTCAGCCGAACAGGCTCATGCGGCCTTTATCGCGATGAATGATCGCATCCTCGCGCTCACCGATACGGGCGAATTGGTTCTCTTTGAAGCCAATCCAAACAAATTCGTCGAGCTGGGCAGAACTCAAGTTTGCGGGAAGACGTGGAGCAATCCCGCCTACGCCGATGGCGTGATTTACCTGCGGGACGGGCTCAGGAAAAGCGGCCATTTCTATGGACTACAGCTCACCCCTGCCCTCTAAGCCCCACCAGGACTAAGGGACGTCGAATTCGAACATCGGATTCGCGACCCATTTCCAAAACACCGGTCAGACGGGCAATTTTCTTGCGGAACGCCCTAAAGATTTGCTGTTCTGTTCCCTGCCATGCCCAACGATCTCACCGTGAAACCACGAGACTCTTCGTTACTGCCTGCACTAATTCCTGTGCTTGCACTCATTCTCTTGATCGGCGGGAACGCATGGATTCACGGGGATGCCGAATGGGCACCACATATCCCCCTCGTACTCGCGGCCGCCATAGCCGCAATCGTCGGGCTTTCAATCGGCACCCCATGGCAATCGATTGAGAACGGCATCATTGACGGTATCTCAATCGGCATGAAGGCGATTCTTATTCTCTGCGTCATCGGCATCATGATCGGAACTTGGATCGCCAGCGGCATCGTGCCGGTCATGATCTACTACGGCCTCCAATTCATGCATCCAAGTTACTTCCTCGTTGCCACTTGCGTAATCTGTAGTGTGGTCTCACTTGCCACAGGCAGTTCATGGACAACGGCAGGAACGGTTGGGATCGCACTCATTGGCGTTGGTCAAGGGCTCGGGGTCCCCCTACCGATGGTGGCAGGAGCCATTATTTCCGGAGCTTACTTCGGAGATGAGATGTCTCCTCTTTCTGATTCGACAAATCTCGCGCCGGCAGTGGCAGGAGCTGAACTCTTCGAGCATATTCGCCACATGCTCTACACCACAGTCCCAGCCCTTCTCATCGCTTTGGTTCTCTACACCGTTCTTGGGGTGAGAGGTTTCGAAGGAGAGGCCGGGAGCGATTCCATCGAGACAATCTTAACAACGCTAAAAGCATCCTTCAGTCTCAACCCTTTCCTCCTTCTGCCACCCTTGCTGATTGTGGCCATGGTCATCTTCCGACTACAAGCCCTCCCTGCGTTGCTCGGGGCAGCCATCATCGGAGCCATTCTCGCGATTGGATTCCAACAAACCACACTTATGGAAATCGTCGATATCGCCCAAGGTGGCTACACAGCCGAAACGGGCAATGAAACTGTGGATGAACTCCTTTCTCGAGGCGGACTTGATTCAATGATGTATACGGTTTCTCTCGTTATTTGCGCTCTCAGTTTCGGAGGAGTCATGGAAGCCTGCGGCTTTCTTCGAGCCCTCGCAGATGCCATTCTCAAACGAGCTCGCTCCACCGGCTCTCTTGTAAGCGCAACCGTTGGCACGTGTTTGGGAATGAACATCGTTGCCCCCGACCAGTATCTCTCAATCATCGTGCCGGGACGAATGTACCGAGAGGCCTACCAACAGAAGGGCTTGCATGCAAAGAACCTTTCCAGAACTCTCGAAGATGCTGGCACACTCACGTCACCGTTGGTTGCCTGGAACACCTGTGGCGCCTATATGGCCCAAACCCTCACAGTCGCTCCACTCGCCTATCTCCCCTACTGTTTCTTCAACCTTCTCACACCAATAATCGCAATTGCGCTTGCCTACTTGGGATGGACACTCGTGAAATCCCCGAACTTGGCGAGCCCAGAGATCGAACGCTAGTTCCCGCCTCGACCGGATTGAACGGCCTTCATTTTGGCTTACTAACGGGGCAAGCGATCTGGCATGTCAGCAATGATATAGGCCATCACCGCATAGGCAGCGACACAACGATTGAACTCCTTCGGATCGAGCTTATCAATCGTATCTGAGGAAGTGTGATGGTACCAAAAATACTTCTCTCGATTGACATCCACCCCCATCACGGGAACGCCCTCTTGCAACAGATACATGATATCGGACACGCCTGCGCCCCAGGACATTTTCAGATCCCCCAAGGGTTGCAACAGATCAATAACGGCCTCTAGATAAGGCATCGCTTTCTCACTGCCCGTGAAACTAAACCCTCTGGGCTCAAAGACCCCCGTGTCTGACTCCATAGCAAGCACATGTTGAGCCAGTGATGCCGCATGCGCTTTTCGATATGCCTTCACGCCCGCCATCCCATTCTCTTCATTGGTCCAGAGCACGACACGAATCGTCCGGCGCGGACGGAGATCAAGTTTCTTCAGAATCCGAATCGCTTCCCCTGTCTCTTATACACATCTCCGAGCCCACGAGACCTCTCTACAT
>CAJXVR010000147.1 GCA_913061285.1 uncultured Verrucomicrobiota bacterium
CGAGATGTAGAGAGGTCTCGTGGGCTCGGAGATGTGTATAAGAGACAGGTATTCTCCACGCCAATGTAGCCGTCATTACTGAAGGTGAACATCTGGGAATCTTCATTGCCAAAGTCGGAGGTGGTAAGCGTAAACGTGCCCTGGTATCCGTCGCAACCGTTCCCTTGGACACGCGCGATCCAAACCTTGACACTGCCCCCTGGCCGAATAGGGCCATAGACTTCCGTTCGCAAAGGGGAATCACAACAAGACCAACCGTTGTTGCTGACAATGAATGTGACCGTTCGGTCTGTGTTATTCACCACGTTTAGGTTAAAGGTCCGGTCGCGGCCATCCGGCTCCACATTTTGCCGTGGATTCACAGTCTGACCGACGACACTCATCGGGCAAAATGAAGTGAGAAGAAGACCAAGACACCAAGAGCGCAAGGTATACGTAGATTTCATATTTTGGCGAAAAGGGGGCAAGTCAGAACAATCTGAACGCAAGACGAACGCGCCCTAATTACCAGCACCGCATTCTCGTGAGAAGTTTACCAAAAAAATGAGATTTTCCGTAAAAGGACGAAAACACCCCAAAAACCAAGAGACTCGACCTCAGTATGGGACGAGATCGATAAGCTCGGCCCCTGTCCATGCCCCTTTTGGCGTGTGGCCTCCTGTCATTAGTATCGTGCCGTTGTTGAGCAATACAGCTGCGTTGGCGAATCGGGGATACTTTAGCTTCGGAGCTTCTATCCACCGTTCGAGGTTTGGATCAAATAGATACATCTTTGCGGCTTGCCCGCCAGGGTCACCAAGGAAGGTTCCCGACACCCAGACGCGGCCGTCCGGTAGGCGAATACCGTTGGAAACAAGGTAGGGCGCTTCCGGGAGGCCACCGGTCAGCTGCCAGGTCTGGGTATCGGGATCAAACAGCTCGCAACTTGAAATTCCCTCCCCTTCAGTCCGCCCCCCAATCGACAGAACTCGACCATTCGCAAGCCTCACAACCATCGGTCCAGACCGACTCACCTTCATTGCTCCAACTTCAATCCAAGCCCCAGTTTCGGGATCGTAAAGCTCGCAATCCCGACTCGCTCCACTCTGCCAACCACCGGCGACGACCAGTATTTTCCCATCGTCCAATGGCACGCAAGCAGCTCCCGATCTCGCCGAGTGAAGATCCGCTGTAGCAGACCAGCTACCGGTCTTGGGGTCGAACACTTCACAGCTTTTCATGTCCTGATGATTCTGATCCAAGCCGCCTATTACAATGACCTTGCCATCACCTAAAGTGAGCCCTCTTCCCAGACGGCGAGGCTGAAGCATGGAACCCGTTTCCTGCCAACTCCCACTTCGGGGGTTATAGATTTCACAATCAGCCAACGCTTCAGCTCCCCTCCCAGCTCCGCCAGCAGCAAGCACTTGGCCGTCAGGTAAAAGCAAGAGCTGAACATCTCTACTACGAGGCTGGCGCATTGAGCCCGTCGTCGTCCAGGTCCGCGTGAGCGTATTGTAGAGGTAACACTCAGACAGGGATACATGGGGCGTGTTCTCGGTAGTTCGCTCTCCACCTACCGAGAGTACGCTACCGTCCTGCAAGCGGATCAGTGCATTTTTAGAGAGAGGACGCGGCAAGAATTCACCCGCGTCGGTGAATTCATCACCACGGCGATTCTCCCGGTCCGTTTCCCAAATCTCAAGCCTCCGGCCAGGGACACTATGAAACAGAGCCCGATCTCGCCCATCACCACCTTGAGCAAACTGGATCCAATTCGCCGGTCGATCGAGATGAAACGAAACCAACTCTCGACGAAATTTTTCCCCCCGCTCAGGTGCGACTGGAAATAGCTTCAACGTATCATCGCCACTCGTCGCGATCAACTTCCCTTCATGCGATAGGGCAATGGCCGTTACAGCCCCTCGGTGTGCTGGCCATGCAAGGCTCGAAATCTCCTCCCAAGTTGAAGTATCCCACACCCGAACCCATCCATCTTCGTTGCCCGTAAACAATCGATCTCCCTCCCGACTAAAGACAGCAACCGTGTCATAGCCTCGCTTCGGTCCTTCGAGATGGGTCACAATGTTGGCAGGTTCTTTGAAGGGATGAATCGAAATTCGTGGGCCAAAATCAGATGAGGCGATCCATTCCCCATCAGGCGAAAGAGCATGCCCGGCGTAGTCCGTCGCCGCCTCGCCAATCAGACCACCCCAATGACCCGCGCCCTCCTCAAAGTCCGCCGCAAAGAGCCACCCGTCCATAACGCCTGCGAGACGGTTCTCATCTCGCGAAAGGGATCCACTCCGAGTCTGCCCCCACTGCATCAAATTCATGCATTGACTTGGTAATCGTCGCTGTTCTCGAAAGCCGCTCCCATCTCTAGACCACACGACGATATCCGTTGTATCTCGGTCTTGAGTGATAGGCCTCCCATCGCGCAAGTAGGCAAGAGGCGCATGGTTGTCCACTAGAAATCCGGAACAGCCTTCGCTCCCATTCAACGATTCATCCAGATCACCATAAAAGGGACTCCGATCGATGTTAAAAAGCACATGTCGCCCGTCAACTGACGCCACCGGATGAGACTGTTCATAGCTCGTTGCCATATACCCTACCCCGAGGGGAGGGCGCCTAACGATTCGATCCCAACGCCTGATCGTCCCATCGGCGCCAGCACTTACCAGAAACCCGGTCGGGTCGAAGAGCAAATCAAAGACACGATTTTCATGCCCGAGAAAAAACCGCGCTCGCCCATCTTGAGCCGTTCGAGTCATGAGATCCTGTGGAGGACTGTGCGCACCGTGGCCTCCTACAGACTGGCTACGCTCCCACTCAGTACCCTCGTCATAAACATTGAAGGAGAGCCTCTCCGAACTGCCCCGAGTGTAATCGTACACACGAACTGCACCATCGTCTCCCACAAGCCCAATTCTACGTTCAGAGGGATCGAATGCCAGTTTTGTCAGAGAGAAGCGAAACTCATGTTCGAAGCGTATCTTACCGCTCTCAACCGCAAGGACTCTGGCAATCTGTTTCACATGAGTTCCAGCAGTCAATGCCAAGTATTTCCCTGTTGGTGACAGCGCGAGTTCACCGGGATACTCCCGCCCCGGCAGGGAATACACAGCATCCGGGATCACACTCAAATCCTGATCCCTCTGATAGATATGGATCGACCGTTCCCATGACCATGGATTCGTATTAACCCGATGCAGTGCGAAGGAACGACGGTCAGGAGCCACCGTCAATGGGGCACACATCTCTGGAAACGGAAATCGTTCCAGCTCGCCTCCCGTAGCTCCCTCTTTATGCAGATAAATGATCCAAGCGAAGGCCTCGGGGAACGGAGGAGCGCTCACACTGCCATTGTAACCGAAAAGAAATTGATTCTCATCTAACCAGCCAAACTGCGGCAACCGGCCACTCTCTTCAAACAGCACTCTCAGCGTCGATGCGTCAAGAACCCGAAGAAGATCTCCTTTAGCATAAGCCATACTCCGCCCGTCAGGCGAGAAAGCTAGCGAGCGATATCGCTGGCTTTCTCGAAACTCACTTGGCAACGGCGGCAACTTTTGTGGTTCAAATAGCTCTTCACCGGAAGCCCCATTCCGGATATGCAGAAAACCATCCGATGAGATGACTGCCAGATGATCCGTCCGTGGGACGAGTGCCATTGTTTGGGGAACCAGCCCGTCATCCAAACGAAATAGATCCAGCTCGTCCCCTTGGCACAGAGCATTCAACAGCCTCCAGCTGAACTCCCTACGCTCGGGATTGATACTATCCAACAACCGGCGAGCCTGCCCAAAATCATGATGCTCTCGAGCATCCAGCACTTGGGCAAGAATCGCAGAATTCACCGTACGACCTAAGGTTTCAGCATTGACTCTCGCCTCGTGCCATTGCCACGTGACCGTACTCGCACCAACCAAGAAGAGGAGTAGAAAAAGCATCATAGCCACAGCTCGAAAAGGACGCCGTTGAGCCCATTTCTCAGCCCGCTCCAACATCGTGATGGGACGGGATTCGATCGGCTCCCCTCGAAGCCAACGGTCCAATTCATCCGCTACCATCCCGGCGCTCGACAGTCGCCGCACAGGCTTTTTTTCGAGACACCGAAAACAAATTGTCTCTAGATCTCGATCCACTAATCCAAAGCTACTCAGAGTCTGGGGTTCATGGTCCGCTACAGAACGCAGGACCTGCACACTACTCTCCCCCGGAAAGGCCAGCTGTCCGCTGAGCATTTCGTAGAACAGCACGCCAAGTCCCCACACATCGGTGGCGGTAGAAATCTCACTTTGCGAACCCGCGCTTTGCTCGGGGGACATATAGTGCGGTGTTCCTAGAATCGACTGAGTAGCCGTGAGGAGCGAATCGCGGTTAACAGATTTCGCCACACCAAAATCTGTTAACCATGGTTCCCCCGCTTCATCAATGAGGATATTTGACGGCTTTAAATCGCTGTGAAGCACGCCATGCTGATGAGCGTAGTGAACCGCTCGAGCAACCTTAAGTAAAAGGACAGACGACTCGCGTGGTGACAATTTGCTATCACGTAGACGCTCTCCGAGACTCCCTCCTCGGATCAGCTTCATCGTAAAATAAGGCTGTCCCTGTTCCTTTCCCACGTCGAACACCGGAACGATATTGGGATGATCCAACTGGGAAACCATCTCCGATTCCCTTTGAAAGCGAAGCCTTTCCTTCTCCGTCGCAAAAAGGACCTGTCGAAGCATCTTGAGAGCAACCATCCTATTCAGACGCATGTCTTGCGCCTCATAGACCATCCCCATCCCTCCGCACGCGATCTCCCGCTCGATGACGTAGTGACCGAAGGGGGAAGGCAAGTGATAGGGTGAAAAACTCACCGGCTCGCTCTTCGAAGGGGTCGTGTCCGATCGAGCGAGGTAAAGTTCTTCCAAGGCGACAGCCATCGAACAAGCAGCACAAGGAAGATCCTCAGGCCCTTGCGCCCCACAGACTTGGCAGACTCGTGTTCCTTTTGATTTCAGTGGTGAGAGGTCTTTCGTTTCTAATGAACCGCTTCAAGCAATCGCGCAGAGTTCCCGGCATAGACTAGCACCAGAAACTCAAGATAAGGTTACAAAGTAAATGAAACTTTCTGGACGGGATTCTCCGGTCTAGGACTGCAATAACTTAACCAAGTAACGCAATTCCTCTTCAATATCATCATCACTCGCGACCGTATCTCGAATTTCTTGGCGGATTTCCTGTACAAATTGCTTTCGTAGATCGTGAGCTGCCTTTCCAACCGCTCCAGCGCTCATACCCAAGAGCGAGCCAATGTCTGCGTATTTGGCTGCGTTTCCGGGATTCTCGATCGTGTATCGTAACTCAGCAAACAGCGCAGGTCGTTTCGCCCAGCGAGACTGAAGTCGATCCATCGTCCGAGCAAAGAGCTCTAGGGCCCAAGAACGATCGAACGCAGCCTCTGGAGATGCGAGGGAGGAATGAAAGCTCTCTTCCGAGGCATCCGCTTCGTACCAAGGCTCAATGGGAATTTCAGCCCGTTCTTTGCGATTAATGACTCGATGGTGTTCATTGATCAGCTTGTGACGCAATGAGACCAACAGGAAGCTACGAAACCGCCCTCCCTCTGGTTTCAGGTTCTTGAGAAAATCGCCTTTCAGCAAATGGGTGAAAAAGATTTGCGTCTTATCTTGAGCCTCCTCGTGTGAGTCGCCCTTTCGGCGGAGGAATGCATAGACCGGCTTCCAATAAGCGAGGGCCAGCTCATCAAAGGCTCTCTTCGACTGCTCAGCATCTCCGTTTTTTGCGGATAACACCAAGGTCCATCTCGTCTGTGGAAACGCTCCGTTTGCCATCGATTGAGACGCTAGGATTGACTCCAAGCAACGTTCACCTGAAACAACGCTTTCTCGTCAGTCGAGACGAGAACAAAGATTGGGGACTCTCTTGCTCAAGTGATTTGGAAACCATCTCCCGAGTGTGTCGCACTTAGTGCAGAAGTAAAGTGCAGCCCTAATTGAAACCCAGAAAAACCCAGAAAAACCCAAATTTCCCAAAAATCCCGACATCACCGTGCGAAATCTACAGCGCTGCGAACAGTTTTCGCAACCCACGCCGACGCAGCCGCTCATTCGTGCCGCAAAAGTAGCCACCTCGCCGAACAGCCTCCTTTTCAGAAAGATATAAGAAACAACTGCCTCCAAAAGCTAGCTGTGTTCCCGGCGAAAAAATAGTTCTCATTCCGAGACCACTGCTAATCAACGCAAAGATCTACATCCCCGACGCTCGCTAATCGACGAGGGCTGACGATTGCCGGACGGTTTGCCGACAGCTTCGTAGTCAGGTTATAATCAACCCCAATGGAGACTCTCCTAGGGATAATCGAAAACAATTTTGTATTGCTTCAATCAGCAGGAATCATCGGAGGATTTTTATTCACGGGCTGGCCACTCTGGATCGACGCAAGGGTCCGTCGGGTTCAAAATCTATTGACCATCACAGCCCATCATCAGGAGATTTGGAGCGAAGTTTACAAGAATCCTGAATTAAAGCGGATCATCGACCCGAAGGCAGATTTAGAGAATCGACCGATCTCTATCTCGGAACGACTTTTTACCCGATCCCTTTTTCTACATCTTTCGGCAGCCTATCACGCATCGAAAACAGGCATGTTCTCAGAGCCTGACGGGCTCCAACGTGACATCCGTAACTTCCTCCGATTACCTATTCCGAAACAGGCATGGAACCAATCAAAAGGAAATCACAATCGTGAGTTCGCTAGTTTCATCGGAAAACAAACTGAATAGCATTCGCCAAGACTAGGAGCCTTTCCAGATCTCATCGATCTCCTATTGGATCAAATTTCCAAAAGCCCGGCGAGTCGCCCTCAAAGCACATCAACCGGAGACCCCTCATGCGCCTCCAGCCCCCGAAAAGGAGTATCCAAATGCGGATCCGCCGCGTGAATAAATCGAATCATATCGTTTTCAGCTCTGTCTTTCCCCCAATCTTCTGCGGTCAAGCACTCTGAAATTTCTTAAAGTTCTCAGCCTGCTCGAAGATCTCTTTGTAAACTTCATCGCGATCCACGGGGGGATAACCGTTCTCGGCGAGTAGTATGATGAGGTCCACTTTGAGCTCGGCCTTGATGTCGGCTCGCTGGCTCCAGTCGGTGTATTTGGCCTTGTCGTCGACGACCACCTTCACTTCCTTAGCGAGCTTGATCAGCTTGTCCTCGGGGTATTCGAAATCGTATTTGTGGGCGAGAGATTTGAGGATGTCGTAGAAGGACTTCTCTTCCAGATCGATCCCCATCTCGCCGAAGGATTCCTTCTCCTTTTGTAGCGCGTGGATCAGCCCGATCATCTCATCGGAGAATCCCTCTAGCACCTCACTGCGCAGCACGTCTTTCTCATCGCGCTCGTTGTATTTGTTCACCAGTTCCTGAAACTGTTTGGTAAAGTCTACGCCCTTGATCTTGTTGACCTTCTTGAAGTCTTCAATGGCGCGTTTGAGTAGCTGCTGGAGCAACTTGATTTTGGTGTTGGGGAGTTTGATCTTTTCGATCTTGGCGAGGTAGTCGTCGCCAAAGATGTCGATCTCCGACGCGCCGTCTTCGCCGAGTTTGAAGATCTCCTCGATTCCATCACTCTGTAGGGCCTCAGAGATCATCTCGCGCACCTTGGCGTTCATCTGAGCGCTGTCGGGCGCTTCGCCCTTGGTCAGCTTGGCGACAATGGACCGCACCGCGAGGTAGAAGTGGATGTGGTCGCGCTCGGTCTGGGTGAAGGCATCGCTGCCGCTGCAGATGTCGTAGGCGGCCTTGAGACGCTTCACCAGGAACATGACCCGCTTCTCGATCTTGTCGGTGAGCTGCACATACTCCGCTGCCCGGTTCAGGCATTGCAGTTGCTCGACCGGGGAGCCGCTAAAGTAGGGCGTGGTATCAAACTGGTGGAAAATCCGCTCCAGCAGGTCGAGGTGATCCCTCACCACGATGATGGAGGCCTCGATCTCTTCGATGTTGCCGCTGTCGGCCTTCGAATAGTGCGCCAGCGCGAGGTTCATCTGCTTCTTGATGCCGATGTAGTCGACGACGAGTCCCTTCTTCTTGTTCTCAAACTTCCGGTTCACCCGCGAGATCGTCTGGATGAGGTTGTGACGCTGGACCGGCTTGTCGATGTAGATAGTATCGAGGAACGGCACGTCAAAGCCCGTCAGCCACATATCCACTACGATGGCGATCTTGAAATTGGATTCCGCCTTCTTGAACTGGGTATCGAACTTCTTGCGCTCGTCCTTGTTGCCGAGCAAATCGTAGAGCGCCTTCTCGTCGTCCTTGCCCCGCGTCATCACCATCTTGATGCGCTCCATCGGTAGGATCTCTTTCTTTTGCTTTTCGGTCAGCTCCACACCCTCGGCAGCGACACACACCTCGCCCCACTCCGAGCGCAGCGCGATGACTTCCTTATAGAAATCATAGGCAATCTGGCGACTACTGCTCACAATGATCGCCTTGCCCGCCACCGTGGAGCCTTCGTTGACGCGCTTCTCATAGTGCGCCACGAAATCTGCCGCCAGTGCTTCGATGCGTTGCGGATCGCCCAGGATCGCGCCCATGTTGGCCATCGTCTTCTTGCTGTCTTCGATCGCGTAGTCGCTCGCCCCGGCCTCAGCGCATTCGTCGTAGTATTTCTCGATCTCCTCCAGTTTGCTGTTGTCTAGGATCACCTTGGCGGCCCGACCTTCGTAAACGATGGGCACCGTGATCTCGTCGGCAACCGATTCGGTCATGGTGTAGCTGTCCACCACCTCGCCAAAGACATCGAGCGTCGCATCAATGGGCGTGCCGGTGAAGCCGACGTAGGTCGCGTTTGGCAGTGAGTCGTGCAGATACTTGGCAAAGCCAAAGGTCCGCTTCACCCCGTCTTCGGTGATCTTGAGCTTCTGGTCCAGATTCACCTGGCTGCGGTGCGCCTCGTCCGAGATGCAGATCACATTGGTGCGATCCGTCAGCAGTTCGGTGTCTTCGGTGAACTTGTGAATCGTGGTGAGAAAGACCCCGCCGCTCTTGCGCCCCTTCAACAGGTCCCGCAGGTGATCGCGGCTCTCCACACTGATCACCGACTCATCACCGATGTAGCCTTTGCCATTGGTGAACAAGCCCGAGAGCTGATCATCCAGATCCGTGCGGTCGGTGATCAGGACAATGGTCGGGCTCGAGAGATCCACGCTCTTCATCAGCAGCCGCGCCAGGAACAACATGGTGTAACTCTTACCGCAGCCCGTCGCCCCAAAGTAGGTGCCGCCCTTACCATCGCCTTCCGGCTTCATGTGCTGGAGGATGTTCAGATACAACTTCGTCGCCGCGTAGTATTGCGGATAGCGGCAGAGGATTTTTTCGTCTCGTCTGGAAGTGTCAGGAATGTAAACGAAGTTCCTAATGACGTCGCAAAGCGTAGTTTGGTAAAACAAGCCTCGAATCATTGTGTAGAGCGATTCGATTCCGTCGGCCGGAACTTGATTTACTTCCAATGTCAGAGACGAACCCTCATCCCCGGCCCCTCTCCCAGAGGTAGAGGGGAGTTCATTGGTGACTGAGATGATATTGCGGAGAACGGATTCCGTGTTCTCGAAGACTTCTTCGTTGGGGAAGCGGAGGACTGTGCAACCGAGGGACTTCAGGTAGGCATCTCGCTTCTTGTCGTGCTTTACCAATCTATCCGTGTCGTGGATGGCTCCGTCGAACTCAACAACGACTTTGAATTCATGACAGTAGAAATCGACAATGTAATCTCCGATCTGGTGTTGCCTGCGAAACTTGAGCCCGTTGATTTGTCGGTTCTTAGCCAGCTCCCAAAACGCCGCTTCAGCAGGAGTCTGCTTGTCCCGAAGTTCTCTAGCCCTCCTAGCCAGACTGGCATAATCAAACCCACCGCGATAATTCACACCCTTCTCCCCTTGGGAGAGGGGCTGGGGGTGAGGGTTGTGTGATGCCACTCTCCACGGATACCAAAACTCGTAATTTGCGAAAAAGCTCCCCGCTCGCGAATTCGCTCCATCAGAAATCACACAAAAGGCGTTGTATTTGAAAAGCTCGGGGATGTCGCGCTGGTAGCGCACCGTCAGTTGCACGAAGGCATCGTGAATCGTCGCTTCCTCGCGGATCGCGCTCTTGAATTCAAACACCACCAAGGGCAGGCCGTTGATGTAGAGAATGCCATCCGGGATGCGTTTTTCGCAGCCGGTGATCTCCAGCTGGTTGACGACCTTGAAGATATTGCCGCCGACACGATAAGCACCCTTCCCTTCCGCCATAATCATAGGCACTCCCCCGGGCTCCGGTTCCCGAAACGCCACCAGCTCCGAGTAATCGATCAACTGGATATACAGATCCTTCTGGCTGCGGTCTTCCCGCTTCAGCAGAAAGCCATCCGAGACCAGCTTCATGATAGCCTTGTTGCTCTCGTATAGATCGGCGGCGGAGTAGGCTGAAAGCCGGTTGATGACCGCCTCGATTTCCTGCGATGTGATATGGTCGGCGGCGTATTGTTTGGCAAGAAAGCCTCGCAGGTCGGCTCTGATGAGAACCTCTTGCGGCTGGCGCTCAATCGCCTCGCCCAACACGTGCGGATAGCCCTCTGCTCCGAGGAGCTCGATGATGGCAGATTCAAGTTGAGCTTCGGTGAATTTCATAGTTGAGAAGCAACGGTCAAGCAAATCGTAGCCGTAAGTCGTTGAAAATCAGCAGTTTTGTTGATTTGCATTTGAGTTCAGTCAAGCAACGGTCAAGCAAATCGAAAGGCTCTTTATGCCCACCAAGGGAGGTATCTGCGCGATTTGGTGCCGACCGTTTCGTCTTCGAGTTTTATCAGTTTTGCTTCCATGGTTTGTTTGATGATTCTTGAAATCATGGCGCTGTTTTCGACCTCCAGATTGAACCGTTCTCTCAGGCTGTTATTCGTCATGAGCTCGCGCTGAACGAGCTTCAAGCACGCATGGAGGTAGCACGCTCGGACTCGATCCACCTTCTTCATCTCGCGGAACGGTTTGGACGCGAATAGAACGCTGACGGTATGCTGTTCCGTCACCTCAAAGATTGGGGCGGGAAGCTGATAGTATTCCGTTTGAAAGACGACCTTATCAATGCCGCTGCCACGCTCTTCACAAATCCCGACACGCCTCAAGAAAGACGCCATGGTTTCGTTTCTGGATTTTGGCGGACTATTGAGAAAGCGTTCCGGTTTCACGAGAGGTAAGCCCGGGTTGCTGATTTCCATACGGTCCTCAAAGATCTCAATCATTGGGCCCGTGCCAGTGATTGAGAAATCCTGGTGAATCAGTGCATTGGCCACCAACTCGCGAATTGCGAGCTCTGGAAACATAGGCACATCTTTGCGGAGAGCTTGGCCAATGACCTCATTGCTCGGTAAAATATTGGTGATGTATCCGATCAATTCCTCAAAGCCACTGGCATAGCCCTTGTTCCCTTCGATTTCCTTGAGGGTTTCGATCCGGTTGATGCCTTTGTAAAGGATCACCCGCATGGCTTTGCGTTTGAGATGTTTGAAGTCACTAAGCTGGCGAGCGAAGAGCACCGCTCCTAGATTCGTGATGTTCCATTTGCCAGTATCTGTTGATTGGATCAGATCGTCGTCCGCGAGCTGCTCCAAAATGCTGGCTCTTGAAGAAGGCAACGGGAGATCCTGAAGTTCAAAGTAAGCCGGGTAATCAATCTTCTGAGTAATCTGTTCCGCTGTGAGTGAGCTTGCGGCGACACCATGTTCAAAGCTGCTTCTCTCAAAGGCTTTCCAGAGGAGACGTTCTTTCTCGGCGCAGTCCTTGAGTTTCTTTTTGTAGGAACCAACGCGGATGTATTCCTCCGACTTGAACTTAACGGGCAGTTGTTGGGCCGCGTGGATTTGCAGCACCACCAGAGGCTGTCCTTCGTAGTCGAGCGACTGAAAGGTGAAATGAACCTGAGGGTTGAGCAATCTGAGCAACCAATTCTCGAGCTCTTCATTGCCAATCTTGGTCGTCGATGGAGAGAACGACGTGCCGAGCACCGATTGGTCGTCATCGCAAATCCCCCAGATCACGTAGGCGAAGGGCACTTCCGCGAGTGTCGCAGAATTCGCTAATGCGGAAATGTATTCGCCAATCATCTCCGGCTCAGCATTGTTGTGCTTAAACTCCAACCACTCACATTCTCGACCTTGGGTCAGGAACTGGGAAATCTGGAGGTTAAGCTCTTCTGGGTCGGATAGGTCCATTTGGTGGTATTTTGTCTGGGGTTATGCTGTTGCGCGGAGTTCGCCGGGGATGAATTTTGGGAGAAGGGTGTCGCGAAGTTTGGTGAGGACACGGTTTGACTCCATATTCTGAATCCATTTTTTGAGCCAAATACCTGCCTCGTCTGCCATAATCATAGTCACTTCCCCGGGTTCTGGTTCCCGAAACGCCACCAAGTCCGAGTAATCGATCAGTTGGATATACAGGTCCTTCTGGCTGCGGTCTTCCCGCTTCAGCAGAAAGCCATCCGAGACCAGCTTCATGATCGCCTTGTTGCTCTCGTAGAGATCGGCGGCAGAGTAGGCTTCGAGCTGCTTGATCACCGCCTCGATTTCCTGCGGCGTGATGTGGTCCGATGCGTATTGCTTGGCCAGAAAGGCACGCAGGTCGGCCTTGATGAGGACTTCTTGCGGCTGGCGCACAATCGCCTCGCCCAACACGTGCGGGCAGCCCTCTACTCCGAGGAGTTCGATAATGGCTGACTCGAGTTGGGCTTCGGTGAATTTCATGGGCTTTAAGAAAACTCAGCAATCACGTCATCAATTCTGGTATATTGCTTTATGTCTCTCTCTTCACTATTTAGATCTACAACAATATGGCCCAGAGATGTTTTTACTCCATACTGACCGAGGGCATTGTCTCCTGTGGAATAATCTGAGCTGTAGTAGCGACCATCTACATCAGACCTACTTTCTTCAGAGTCTGATTCCCGTGTTTTCTCAGAAATGATATTGAGTCGAGTCTTGTTGCCCTTGATTGTCTCAAACAGCTTCGACGAGAAGGATGATTGTAATCCATGATGAGGGGCGACCAGATAGTCAGCCCCTTTTGAGGACAATAGATTCCGAAAATGCGTATTGTTGTTGATCAAATATTTTGTGCCCTCCTTCAGAAGATCGCCGGGAAGCAGAATGGTCTTATCGCCGCATTCCAGAAAAAGAGCCAAACTGATGTTGTTTGCATACCCGCTGTCCAGATCGCTGTCTTCTTCGACATTTGACGGATAGATGAAGCTGAGGTCTGTGTTCGGGATGATTGTTTTTAGGGGGAGAGGATTTGATGGGCTCCGCGCTTTCATGTCCCTGAGGATTGCCTTTTTGTTTTCCGTAAGCTCTCCGATCTTGTCACGATTGATCCTGAATTTCGTGTCCATCTTCTCATTGTCGCTTGGACAGGTCATGTAAGCTGGCGCGAAATTCTCATTAAACGACGCGTAGTCGGAGGTGTGATCGTTGTCTAAGTGGCTTAGAAAAAGCTGATCGATTTTGTATTTGTATCCTTTGTTTGGATCTTTGTGGAAGCATCTTGCTTTAGCCAAAGGCAATAGGAAGTCTTCAACAGGTGAAAAATCGCTTGATTTACCGAGGTCAATTACAAAGCGATCTCCGTCCATTTCGCCGAAGCATGAGAGCGCACCTCCAACATTAAATATCGCTAATTTTTTCATTTCCCAAAGTGTGTTGGTTACATGTTTTCTTCGAAAGACCTCATACCTTGTCTGAATCGCAAGCGGCTCTGACTCGTTTGCAGATGTAGCCAGTCTGCTTGCGGTAAGAGAGAATAAATAAGACTGACAACAAGGCAGCACAGACCAGTTTCGTAGTCGTCGGCCAGTTTGATGAGAGAGACCATTTCGAATCAGCAGCCAAAACCACGACTATCGCCATGTAGCAGACTCCGGTTGAAGCTAGAGTGCGAAAGGTGTTGTTAGACTCAGAGAGTTCCGTAATTTTTGAATCTTTCGAAGATGCGGAAATGAAATCCGTATAGGGTTCGTGAGGAGCGATTTTCTTCAACGCAGGCTCCAGGACTAAGGAGCCGATCCGGCTAACAATCACTCCTGTTACATAGCAAATAACGGCGCCAAAGAATGGGTTCTCAGTGCAAAATTTGGCGATCTCTGATTCGGGAAATGCCGCAATCAACACGACCCCGGGGAGGAGGTTGTTTAGGATGTTGTAACTCGTAAGCTTTTTAAGTAATTCCTCCATGGCTATATTTTTTGAGATCCTGCGTAATAGAATCCGTTCTTAGTCTTAGATTTGTTCTCGAGAAAATCCGCACTGTAACTCTTCGATGTAAAAATGTGAACGTAGTCCCCGTCACTATCGAAGACGATGTCCCCAGCTGATAGCTGAGTAATCGTGTTACAACCGTTGTAATAGTCCAAGTATCCGGAGTCTTCAGCCTCACCGACGATGACAATTTTCGGTGAGATTTTTGAGAGAATACTCGCGGGCACCTTTCCGGACTTTCGTCCATGGTGGGGAGCGAACAGGATCGTTGTTTGCTCCCAGTCTACATCTTCCTCAATACTCTCCATGAATCCAGTCTCGAGGTCTCCCATCCATTGATAGGATGCGCCACCCTTCACCGCATACCTGACGATACATGAAATGTTGTTGAACGCTTTTCCATCCTTCGCTTGTTTGAGAGCGCTCTTGTAGTCCTCATTGCCTGTGTTGGGCCAAAGAATACTGATTCCCGAGGATCCCCTTTCCTCATCTCCAGTCGTCATCCATTTTCGAGAGCAACCTTTGTATAAACTAAATGCTTTATTTGATCCTCTTAGCGACTTGTAATGCTTGAAGTGATCATCTTCATTTGGCTTCGTGGCTTCGTGGCTTCGTTAGCGACACAATAAAAATTTAGAATTCCTATTTCGTCATCAAGGTCCTTGATGCCATGGATATGATCATCATCAGGATGGGTTGAGATGAAGCGTCTTACTTTGTCGCTAGTGGATAACGATACGATCTCATCGAGAATTGATTCCTTATTGTCGTCGTCTTCTCGCAAATTGCAGTCAATTAAGGTGAAGTTCTTGGAACTGTGGAGAATGTAATACGTGTCGCCGTTCCCAACTGAATATGATTTTACTAAAGACATAGTGCTATTTGGTCTCGAGTTCCCCGGAAATGAGTTTTGGGAGGAGGGTGTCGCGGAGTTTGGTAAGCACCACATTTTGTTCCTCACATGTGTTGATCTTGTTCACATACGAAGTTTGGTGAACACCAAATGCCCCGACGGCTTCCTGCGTCGGGATGAGGATCGGAAGTAATTTCAGACTAGTAGTTGGTCGGGCAATCGCTGGGACGCCAACCTGGCTTGCATACCCCAGAAGCCTGTCCATTCCTGACCCTGACTTGAAGTAGTTAAACGTGTATGCAGACGACGTAATCTCTTGATTGATTCTTAAGAACATCTGGCTCTGGGAGACGACGTAGCGGGGGTGCTGCGAGTTCGTCGGGATGATTCCAACTTGGCCAATCGTTCCTCGATGGGTGAAAATGATATCGCCGGGAAATACGTTTGCGCTGCTGAGTTCAGTGGCTTTGTCCTCAGTGAGGTATACAAAGTTCTTGTCTACAAATCCATTGGTGAGATTTCCTCCTCGGATAACTGGAACGCCTTCATCCATGAAGTTGTCCCTAGTGATTCGGGAGCCAAATGGTCCCATTCCAATTTTCTCTGCGACTTCTGTGATCGATTTCATTTCCCACCCTTCCGGAATCCAGCCCATGGATTCGGATTGTTGGAAGGCGTTGGGGAAGAGTTTGGCGGCTTCGCGGTTGGCGGTGCCGTTGGCGAGGGCTTTCTTTCGGACTTCGGCGCGGGGGGCGAGTTCGTCGGGGATGGGATTGCCGGCGGCGAGGGCATTGTCGATCACCGGGTCAAAGTCCACAAACCAGCTTTTGAAGAGCGCCTGCGCCATCCCTTCCAGCGTCGCATTCATCCGCCGATTCAACTCAATCTTGTCATCCAAGCTGCCCAAGATGTGAGCGATCGCTTTTTGCTCGGGGAGGGGTGGGATTTTTACCGGAATGGAGTATAGATGATTCCGATTGAGCGAGGGTTGTGCGCTTCCTGTATTGTAAGATGTGAAGTCGATGGTCTTCAGGAAGTAGTAAGTGAAGAGTTCATCGTTCCCCTGGAAGTCGGTCACATAGAGCGCCGTATTGTGAGGCCAATAGTTGTCTGGGGTGTAGTGCACCTTGCCGAATGAGGCTCCACTTCGTCCTAAAACAATTCCGGGACCTTTGGCCTTAGAAGTGTCATGAAAGCCGTTTTGACCGGCTGAGCCCATGACGGGAACGTTTCCCGGACTTCGTTGAGAATCGGTAAGATCGTGGCCTCGTTGGAGCTGAATGAAGCTTCCTAGCTCACTGTCTGGCCACTCACTTCCCATACCCCAAGCCCTCCAAGTTTTTCCGAATCACGTCATCCAGCTTCGCCGACTCCTCCATTTGCGCGTAGAGCGTCTGGCTCAGCTCGGTCATTTTGGTCTCGAACGGAATACCATCATCCTCCAAGGCCGCAGCGCCCACATAACGCCCGGGGGTGAGCACGTAGTCGTGCTTGCGAATGTCTTCCAGTCTAGCGCTATAACAATATCCGGGGATATTCTCATAGCTTGACTGGCCCTCATCCCCGCTTCTCCCAGAGGGAGAAGAGCCCGTCCGCTTCCAGCTATGATACGTTTCCGCGATTTGGGAAATGTCTTCAGCGGTTAACTCCTTCTGCGTGCGACTGATCATAGAGCCGATCTTGCGGGCATCTATAAACAGGGTTTCGCCTCGGCGATCCCTGTTCACCCTCACTCCCGTCTCTCCCAGAGGGAGAGAGGCCTTCTTGCGATCTAGTCGTGTCTCGCTCCCTTCTCCCTCTGGGAGAAGGGCTGGGGATGAGGGTGATTGCGTGGCACCTTTCTTGTCCTTCGAGAGTATCCAAATGCACACGGGAATCTGAGTCGTGAAAAACAACTGCCCCGGAAGCGCAATCATGCAGTCGACGAGGTCGTTCTCGACCATCTTTTGGCGGATCGCGCCTTCGCCGGTGGTGTTGGTTGACATGGAGCCGTTGGCGAGGACGAAGCCGGCCACGCCGTGCTCGGAGAGCTTGGAGACCATGTGGAGAATCCAGGCGTAGTTGGCATTGCCGGTGGGCGGGGTGTCGTAGCCGTTCCAGCGTCCATCGTGGACGAGTTCGTCGGCGGCGCGCCAGTCCTTCAGGTTAAAGGGGGGATTGGCCATGATGTAGTCGGCCTTGAGGTCGGGGTGTTGATCCTTGAAGAACGTATCGGCGGGGACTTCGCCGAGGTTGGCGGAGAGCCCGCGCACGGCGAGGTTCATCTTGGCCAGCTTGTAGGTGGTGGCGGGGAACTCTTGACCGTAAACGGAGATATCCTTGGTGTTGCCGTGGTGGCTTTCGACAAACTTGAGCGACTGCACGAACATGCCGCCCGAGCCGCAGCAGGGGTCGTAGATCTTGCCCTTGTAGGGCTCGATCATTTCGGCGATGAGATTGACGACACACTTCGGAGTGTAGAATTCGCCCCCCAGCTTGCCCTCGGAGGCGGCGAATTTCCCCAAGAAATATTCATAGACCCGGCCGACAGTGTCTTCCTCTTTGTCTTCGACTGTGTCGATGTTGTTAATGGCGTCGATCAAAGCAGCGAGCTTGCTGCCACCCAACCCGAGGCGGGAGAAATAGTTGTCTGGCAACGCGCCCTTGAGCGAGGCATTGCTCTTCTCCACCGCGGTGAGGGCGGAGTCGATCTTGATTGCTATGTCGCCTTGCTTGGCATGTTGCTGGATGTAGGACCAGCGGGAGGTCTCCGGCAGGTAGAAGACATTCTGCATGGTGTAGAACTCAACCATCTCGAGGTAGGCCTCCTTCCCCTCCTCCATCAGCTCGGCCCGACGCTCCTCGAACTTGTCCGAGACGAACTTGAGAAAGATCAGCGAGAGGACGACGTGCTTGTATTCCGAAGACTCGACGCTTCCGCGAAGTTTGGTGGCAGTGTCCCAAAGGCTGTCTCTTATACACATCTGACGCTGCC
>CAJXVR010000148.1 GCA_913061285.1 uncultured Verrucomicrobiota bacterium
GACCGAAAACTGGAAACCAACAAAAACTCAAATCCCCATTCTTTGGTGTAGACCCGGATTGGGCCTAAAAAGCCAATAATTCCGATCCTTTGGTGCCGGCTGGTCGTAAATCGTTGGTAATAAGGGGGAAGAGATGGTGCGCGGTGGAGGGTTCGAACCTCCGACCCCTACCGTGTCAAGGTAGTGCTCTACCACTGAGCTAACCGCGCAAGGACGGGTAAATTGCCAGCTTTTGTGAATTTGGCAAGAGAAGAGTTTTGGAAAATGATGGATTGTTCCGATGTGTCTCGATTGGGAGCGCTGATACCTTGGATTCAAGGCCTGCAGGACTGTTCCTCGGCGAGTCTGAGTGTGCCTCGTTATGACCTGCTTGGGGGCTCGCTTGCGGGCTTTGGCTTCGGTGCTTGTATTCTCAGTTCGAATTGAGGACTTTTTGTCGATGAACTCAACTTGTGATGCGGTGACCCGTTTGGCAGCCGAATTGATCGCTTGCCCGAGTGTTTGTCCAGAAGATGGGGGCGCCCAGGGGATTATTGCTGACCGCTTGAAGGGGGCTGGCTTTGATGTCGTGGGATTGGAGATCGATGGTATCAAGAGTCTCTACGCGGTGTACGGGAAATCGGGACCCTTGGTGGCGTTTTCCGGACATTCTGATGTTGTTCCTCCCGGAGATGTTGAGGCGTGGATGGTTCATCCGTTTCGGCCGGAGGTCCGAGAGGGCAAGCTCTACGGCCGTGGGGCCATTGACATGAAGGGACCTTTGGCTGCGAGTGTGATTGCTGCCGAGCGCTTTGTTGCGGGACTTTCTCCGGATGAAATGCCGTTTCGTCTCGGCTTCATCGTGGCGGGGGATGAAGAGGTGATGGCCAATCATGGGACGCTTGATCTGCTCGCTCATATTAAGGAGTCAGGAGATTGTCTCAAACACTGCATTGTGACCGAGTCGACTTCTCAAAAGGTGCTTGGGGATATGGCAAAGATCGGCCGGCGGGGGTCGATGGTCGGGGAGCTTGTCATTAGAGGCATACAAGGGCACTCTGCCTATCCTCAATTGGCATCGAATCCGATCTCAAAAGCGCTCGAACCCCTCGATAGCTTGGCGAAGCATGAGTGGGGAAACGGGGTGGATGGCTTCCCTCCAACTACTTTGCAGATTACCAATGTTCGGTCTGGAACGGGCGCCGCCAATGTGATTCCTGGAGAGTTGACTGCCGTCTTCAATTTCAGGTTTTCGCCCGAGTTCACGGCCGAAGCCCTACAAGCCAAAGTAACGACTCTCTTGAAGCCATTTGATCTGGAATATTCATTGAAGTGGAGTTGTGATGCCCATCCGTTTCTCACCCAAGAGGGAACTCTGAGTGGTATCTTGGCCAAGGCGATTAAAACGAAGACCGGATTGGACACTGAATTCTCTACCAGCGGAGGAACCTCAGATGCTCGCTTTATCGCTCCGACCGGTGCGGAGGTGATTGAGTTTGGGACCCTCTCCGGTATGTGTCACCAGGTGGACGAGCACGTCTCTGTCGCCGATTTACAGGCCCTCGCTTCGATTTACGAACTGGTGCTTGATGGCTTTGTTGACGAGTATCGAGCCATTAAATGATAGAATCGCTATCGATTAGTCAAGCGATTCCAAGTAGGCTACGAGATCGCGCATTTCGCTTGTCGACAGGCCTGCTTCGAGTCCGTCGGGCATTAGCGATTTAGGGGCTGCATAGTAGCGGGCAATCTCTTCGCTCGAAAACCGCTCTGTCTGCCCTAAGAGCGTGAACATTTCGATCGCCCCATTGGCCTTGTGATCAAGCTGTAGACCGCGGTGTTCTTCGCCGTCTCGGGTTTCAATAACCCATGCTTGATACTGTGGCGGGAATTGTTCTGAAGGCCGTAGGATCGATTGGATCAGTTGTTGTCGATCCATCGATTGTCCTGCATTGCTCAGATCTGGGCCAAGTTTTCCGCCTCGGTTGTTGATGGTGTGGCATTGCGCGCAACCTGATTTTACCGATCGAAAGACATGTTCTCCGAGAATCGGGTCGCCACCTCGTTGCAGTGCGAATTGCCACTCTTCGGTCGATTGGGGGCGGTAGGTAACGCGAGGCTGACAACAACCTGGCTCGCTATAAAGAATATCCTCTAGTTGTTCAATGAGTGCATCACGATTCGGGCGATTGCGGTGGATAACGTAGCAACGATTGATGGCGCTCTTGACTGCTGGAACGGTTTGGTGCAGCGCGAGCAGTCGAATGGTGGGCAGAATGATTGCAAGGTTTTCAGATCGGGTCAGTTCGATAAGGGGAGTGAAATCTTTGATGGGTTGTTTTTCTAGGGCTAGCAGTGCCTCCTGTCTAAGTGCGAGAGGCTGATTGGCATCCAGCGCGAGGGATAGCATCTGTTGGGGGATTTCCTGATGATCCAGTTCGGCAAGAGACTGGAGCGCCTGTTGTTGTACGGCGATCGGCGTCTCCCTCGATAGTCCTAGCAGGAATGAGGTGGCGCCGTTGATTGAGTGGTGGGGATAATGTGTGATTGCCAGGGCGCGTACTTCTGCGGGCAATGACGAGTCCTCGATGGCGGCAATGATTGCAGCGTTGTTTTTCGGGCGCGGAATCTGGCTGGCTTTGTTACTTGTTCGTGCTTCAACGGCTTGTTTGTAGGGCTCGGTGCTTAGGGCAAGGGTTGCTAGATAGGTCTTGAATAGTTCCGGAGGCGTCGGTTTCTGACGAAGAGTGTTTGAAAGTTTCGCGTGGAACTGTGTCAAGCTTTGCTCTCCGATCCATTGGAGGGCGCTTTGTCTGATTGTTGCGCTCGTGTCATTCAAGAATGCGTTGATTTGAATGTCCGAGTTCTTGGGAGCGGCTCGCTTCTGTGCGAGTAAACTTCCGAGGCGTAGGCGTTCGTCGCTATGCTGTGAGAACTTGCTTCGGAGGGATCGAAGTTCCGGTTTGCTTAGGGCGATCACCGCGGCGTGAACACTGAAAGGGTCGTTTGATCTCAAGGCATCCTCGATCGATCGTTCGCCTTTTTGACTGCGAATACTTCTTAACCGCTCGAGTGCGAGATGTTGCCGGCTTTTTTGGCTGCCCTTCATGGCATCATAAGGGCGGGGTTTTGTTTGATCGGATCGATTGCGAGTTTCGAGTCTCCAGATTCTTCCGTTCCCATGATTGGGATAGGCGACATCAACCCAGTCGGTGATGTAGAGGGTTCCTTTGCTATCGGCATCAATCGCGACCGGACGGAATTGTTGTGATCCTGATACTAAGACGGAATTGGTGGCGGTGATCGAGGTGCCGAGTAGGCTGGTGTGGTGTCTTTCGATCCGGTGTTCGTTCCACACAGTGACGAGTCGGGAATTTTGGTAATCTTTTGGCAAGTTGCTGCGCCTGGCATCGATGAGTCCGGAAGGTGCCTCGCCCGTGCCTGAGACAAAGGGGAGGGTGCCGGGGAGTTCTCCGTTCCAGCTTTGGTAAGCGTGATTGCCTCCGCCGCCGTAGATGGATTTATAGCCATAATCACCCTGTTGGACGATATGAACCAAGCGATTTGGTCCGCGGGCATCTGGATCATTATCGACACCGAGAAGTCGGCCATCTTGATCAAATTCTAGATCGAATAGATTCCAAAAGCCGGTAGCGAATTCTTCCATTGAGCTTCCATCGAGGCGACATCGTAAGACGTTTCCTCCGTCGCCATAGCCGGATACTGTGCTGCCGTCGGCGCCAATCACAGAATAGGCAACACTCCCATTGTTTCCTCGCGAGATATAGAGCCAACCGTCATAGCTGTGGGTTATTCCTAGGAGGCAACTGTGCGGATAGGAGTTCTCGGTTTTTACCTCGGCGATCAAGCGATGTGTTTCAGCCTTGTTGTCGCCGTCTTTGTCGACGAGTTCCCACACGCTTCGTGCTCCAACGACGAAGATCCGGCCCTCGCTTGTGATGCTTAAATTCATGGCTGCGTCGAGGCCCTCAGCGAATATCTGATTGCTTTCAGGGTGACCGTCGCGATCGGCATCGACGAAGATGCGAATTCGATCTCCCTTGGGACCTCGATAGTCTTTGGGGGGCAAATGGGTGTGTGATTCAACGACAAAAATTCGGTCGTCCGGTGCGATCGCGAGTCCAATGGGGGTGACGATTTCTGGCTGCTCGGCGAAGAGCGAGAGCTGGAGTCTCGAATCGTGAACCTTAGGGGCCTCGTTCCCCGCGGCGTTTAGAAGCACAGAGGTTAGAGCGATGAGAAGAGGGATGCGCATAGTCAGCGTTTTAAATTCTGGGAGATTGGTGCGAGCTGAATTGTCGGTAGGCTGCGTTCAAATTTTCGAGCAAGGGCTCTTTAGGTTCATTCCACGCTTGCTCGATCACGAGATAGCCTGAGTATTGGTAGTGTTTCAGCTGGCGGAGGAAGGTGTCGAAATCCGTGACTCCGGTACCGAAAACGACCGTATCGTGGCCGCCGCCGCGTGTCCGGCAGTCTTTGAGGTCGACATGAAGGGTGCGGGAATGGAATTTCTGCAGCACATCAGACAGGGAGACGTTGACGCCCTCAAAATGTCCTGTGTCAAGACAGAGCCCCACATTCGGGGAATCAATCTTGGTGAAAATCGTGTCGTAGTCTTCGATCCGTTCGAGAACGTTGTTGGCATGATTTTCGAGTAGAATCAGCATTCCCATTGCTTCGGCGGCTGGAGCCAGTTCCTTGAGTACGGCAATGATGGAATCGAGGCCGCCCTGTGTTCCTCTGCGAGCACCGGTAAATTTTAGACGGCGGCATCCGAGTTGTTGACAGCGGTTCATAAGCGCTAACTTGTGGCTGAGATCCTTGATGATGCCGCTATTGCCTACACCGCCAAAACTGGTGCCTTGCAGGCTAATCGGAGTGAGTTTCGCCTGGTTGCATCGAGCCTTCAAAGAATCGATGTAAGACGGCGTGATGGTGTTGGGATACCATAGATTGAACTCCACATTCTTGAACGGTGTTTTGGGGATGATTTCGAAACTTGGTCGATGCGAGTGGTTGCCAAAGCCATCACAACAGATCGTGGCGATGGCCAACTCAACGCCGCGAAACTCATTGACGTTCTTGGGCTTTGTATCCGCTGAAAGGGACCCGAAACCGAGACTTCCGGCGGCCGTTGCGAGGCTGCTTACTTGGAAAAACTGACGGCGATTGATTTCAGCAGTGCAATTCATCGGCAATGGATGGGTTGGTTTCGGGTCCATGGATTGATAGTCCGCAGCATTCCGCTGAATTTCGGGCTAAACATGGCGCTGATCAATAAGATTTTCATATCTTCGTGTTTCAGCTTCGCGTTGAGCTCTTAGGGAGCGTTTGACTGTTGAAATCGAAAGTTTGTTACTTTTCATTTTCGTTCCGGTCTATATACGTCAAAGCTATGAGAACGACCGTTTCCCTTTTTGCATGTTACCTCCTGGGCCTTTTTTCACCTGTGTGTGCCGAGAGTGCGACCGAAGTTGATTCGAAGGCGGCAGACGAAGCTCGCTTTGCAGCATTTGAGGCCTTGATGACCAATGCTAAACTGATCGGTCAGTTTACCGTGATGGGGCGCGGAGACGGTGCAGGGCGAAAAGAGGAATATACCATTGAGAGTGTTAAGAAAGTGCCAAATGGAGATTTTTGGCTATTCAAAGCCCGGATGAAATATGGGGGTACCGACATGACGCTCCCGATGCCACTCGAGGTGAAGTGGGCGGGCGACACGCCGGTGATCACGCTCACGGAAACGACGATCCCTGGAATGGGGACCTTCAGTGCTCGCGTCGTCATCCACGGAGGCCAATACGCAGGCATCTGGAAACACGGTGAATTCGGTGGCCAGATGTTTGGCGAGGTCAAGAGCGGGGCGACGTCAGCGAAGGAATAACGCCTCCGAATTGTTCAAGTCACTGAGAAGTGGCTGGGAGTTCCAGCGCTAGTTTCATCGCGTGATAAATGTAGTTTTGCTCTCGCGTGCTCCGGAATAGAAACGCGCCTGGGCCGGTGGCGTAGATCGGAACGTCCTCGGCTCCATGGGTTTCGCTCCCCAATGGCACTGCCGATTCTTGCGCGTAGTTTTTGTGTTCCGTGTCCACGTGATGCAAATCTGGACGGTGCCGGTGAGCGATGTCGATGTACTTCCAATGATCCTTTTTTATTTTCGGGCCATCGTCTGCCACATTGAAGGTTTGGTGGCCGTGAGAGATGGAAAAGTCTGACTTGTTGATCATCGGACCGGGGTAACCACCGCCGTTCGCATATCCGAGGGTGGTGAACGGTAGGCCGAGGAGATCCTTTTCTGGTTCAGGCTTGGGGTGACCGGCATTGTCGTTCCGGATTACTTTGCCCAGGATCGGATTACCCCGGGTTGGATAACCTGCTAAGGTAAAGGTGTGGCTATGATCTGCCGTGACGATGATCAATGTTTCGGCCCGTTCTTTCGGCGTGAGCGCGTCGAGAACGGCTTGAACCGTGTCGGAAAGGAGCACGGTTTCATTCAGCGCCCGGTGCGCGTTGGAGCCATGATGGCCATGGTCAATTCGACCGCTTTCAATCATTAGAAAGAATCCTTTTGGATTGTTCTTTAAGATTTCTAGCGCCTTAGTCGCCATCTCGGGGAGGGAGGGTTCCGTGTTGGCGGCTCCTTCGGCTCGGCGATCGACGGCATAGCTGAGATGTTTCGAAGCGAAGAGCCCGAGGAGTTGTTTGGTAGACTTGGGATCAATGTTCTTGAGTTCTGAACGATTCTTCACGAAGACTTTTCCGGGCTGGGAGGCCCATTCCTTCGTTAGATCCCGACCATCCAGCCGGCGCCCAACGAAGGGATCCCGCGTTCTCTGATTAGTTTCCACTGATGAACTGATTTCATCTTCTGAAGGGAGCGGTAGAAAGGATCGCCAGCCTCCTCCAAGGGCTACGTCGATGCCGTCGCCAACAGGAAATTCGATGAGCTGCCTTGCGATATCTTTGAATCCGGCGGTGATTGCTGGCTTGAGTCGCTCATCGTTTTCGTCCTTCGCGAAAATCTCGTAATTGTCGTCTACCCAAAATCGATTGGGAGAGTGGGCGTAGCAGGCCGCAGGAGTAGCATGAACAAGTGTTGTTGTGGTGACGATCCCTGTCGATTTTCCTTGCCGCTCTAGCTCTTCAGTGAGGATCGGGAGGGGCTTAGACGGTCCCCCAAATTGAGAGATCGAGGAATGATTGCCGAGCTCTACTTCTTGATCGTAGTTGATCACGTAGGCATTAGTTTTGTGCCCGGTCATGATGGCGGTCATTGTGCCCGCGGAATCGGGAGTTTGCTGATTGATGGTATACGTCTTTGAGAGGGCTGTTTGTTCGAAGGTTTCGAATGAGAGTTGGTGCTCTTCTCCAAGTTTTCCGAGTTGTTGGCCGGCGAGAATTCGTGCTCCGGTGATCGTTGTCATCCCCATACCGTCTCCCAAGAAGAGAATAATGTTCTTTGCTGGGCCCGCAAAGGTGGGACGTTGAAGTGCTGCGTGAGCGGCCGCTTTTTGGACTGAAAAGTCCGCCGGTTCTTCGGCCCACCCAAGAGTCGGGAGGACAACAAAAGCGATCAGGGATAGGGAACGTTGGGCGCGCAATCTCATCAGTGCTTGAGGCTAGGAAAGCTTGGATGAATAGGAAAAGAAAAATTCGTTATCTGAGAATTCATGGATTCGGCTGGACGGAACGAGGATCCATGCCGTTTTATCTCGGAGATGAGTACAATTTGTGTATTTCCAGGGCAAGGAGCCCAAAAACAGGGGATGGGTGAGGCACTCTTTGATGGATTTCCTCACGAAGTCGCCGCTGCAGATTCGATTTTGGGCTATTCTATTCGAGAATTATGTCTTGAGAATCCTGAAGGACGCTTGGGGAATACCGCTTTCACCCAACCCGCCTTATTTATTGTCTCAGCGTTGGGATTTCTAGCTCGTTCAAAAGAGGGGGCGGCACCGGTAGATTTTGTTGCCGGACACTCCCTAGGCGAATATACGGCCCTTTTTGCTGCTGGGGCCTTCGATTTTGAGACTGGAGTTCGACTGGTCCAGGAACGGGGACGACTGATGAGTGAGGTTAAAGGAGGGGGAATGGCAGCGATCCTCGGTATGGCACCCGCTGCGATTCAGCAGGCACTGGCCGACGGTGGCTTCGGGGAAGTCGATTTGGCCAATCAGAATAGTCCGAAACAAACAGTGATTGCAGGGCCTAAGGGCGATATCGAATCGTGCGCTCCCGTCATTCAAGCGGCAGGAGGGAAAGTGATTCCATTGGATGTGAGCGGTGCGTTTCACTCGCGGCAGATGAAACCGGTTGCCCTACAGTTCGAAAGCTATCTAAGTGAATTCTCCTTCGGAACGCTTTCCATTCCCGTTATCGCGAATGTCACTGCAAAGCCTTACGAGTCGGCAGACCTCGTGAAGACGCTGGCAGCACAGATCTCGAGCCCAGTGCTGTGGTCTGATTCCGTGAATTACCTCCTTGACCAGGCGGACCCAAATTTCGAGGAAATCGGTCCTGGTAAAGTGCTCTCGGGACTGCTTCGACAAATCAAAGCAGGCCGCGGTTAGGATCGTTGCTTGCTCCGGACGGTTTTCCTACTCGGTGAATTGCTGTTCCTTAAGCCAGAAGAGACAGTCCTTCGTCCAGGCGTGCCCGTTTGCAAGTCCGATCCCGTGCCTGCCGTTTTGGTAGATATGGAGATCAAAGGGGACCCCAGCCCGTCGGAGGCTTTTTGCGAATTCTAGGCTGTTCTCAACGATGACGGCCTTGTCTTCGTAGGTGTGCCAGATGAAACAAGGTGGTGTTTCGGGGGTGACTTGCAACTCGTTTGAGAGATTCCACGCGAGTTTCGGATCCGGATTCTTACCCAAGAGGTTTCGTTTAGAGCCTTGATGAGTGATCGGGCCCATACTGATGACGGGATAACAGAGAATGCCCAAAGTGGGGCGTGAGCTGACGCGATCAATCGGGTCGGACGTGTTCTTATCTCCTGGATCGTGATGGGTGAGTAAGGTGGAGGCCAGGTGTCCCCCGGCAGAGGATCCCATGATGCCAATCCGGTTTGCGTCGACATTCCATTCGCCGGCCCGCGCTCTTACCGTTCGTAGGGCTCGGGCTGCATCCTGGAGCATTGCGGGGTGCCGATAGCCCTTTGATCCGAGTCGATATTTCAATACGAAGGCGGAAATCCCCGCGTCATTGAGCCACTTGGCGTAGTCGTGCCCCTCGTGTCGTGCGAGTCCCCCATAGCCACCACCTGGACAGATGACGATGGCAGCCGTCTTTGAAGAGGGGCGATCGACCACGTAAGGGGTGAGCGTGGGACGATCCGTCTCCTTGCTGCCAAGTGCCCCTGGAGCCCCATCGGGCCAGAGCTCGAAGCTGTTGCCTGATTGGGCCTGACAGGCCGAAAGGGTGAGATACAGAGCAATTGTCTGAACGCTTTTGGCAAAGAGATTTATTCTAAAGATCATTTTCTTGATGGGCTGATTTGTTAATGTGGCAGCCTGATTGCTGGACTCAAGCGAAATCCAATCATCGATCGGTTCGGGAAAGAATGAAGCGATTCGATGCTTTTAAGAAACCTTTTGAATGCTTGCGGGTTACAACTCTGCTGATGGTTGAACATTTCGAACCGTTCAAGCGTCGAAGGCTTGTTTCGTTTCTAAAGATAGCCCTCAATGGGTGTTATTGGGTTGTTGGATGGGACGAAACTGGGAGGCGGCGACCCCAAGATTTGTTTTTATTCAGATTCGCGTTGCAGTCCGCCCGAAAAGTAACTTTAACTACAGCAAAGCGATGAAAACGGAGATATCGGATTTTTGTAAAGAGTACTCAAGTGCCTTGATTCCTGCTGGCGCAGCGCTTGATGCCGTGATTGAGCAGATCGAGCATGATTCTCAGGAGGACGTGCTGCGGCTAAACTTAGCCGGCCTCAATGAGGTGAAGCATCGGCTGAAGTCACTCATTGACAAGGTGGAGGGGCAGCAGGCCTATCTATTAATCTTTGGGCCCCTCAAGAGTGGGAAGTCGACCCTGATGAATGCCATCAGTGGGGCTTACGTCAGTGAGGTCACCTCATTGCCCGCTTATCCCTGTTTGGTTTATGTGCGGCATGGTGAGAAACCGACGATCAAACTTACTCGCTACAATGGGAGGGAAACGGCCACTGAGGACAAGAATGTGATGGAAGTCCTCATCAATGATTCTCATTCAAATCTCGCTGATCGAATCCGAACCGTTGAAGAAGCAGGCCGAGAGTTCGATCCAGGACTTGACTACCCAGAAGCTATTCGTCGGATTGATATTGATCTTACGGCCCACGAACTAAACGATTCCGGAACCGTCTTGGTTGATACGCCAGGACTCTATAGCCGGATGAAGTTTGGTTATGATTTGATGACTCGTGAATTTCGGAATAGTGCCGCCTGTGCCGTTTTCGTGGTCAAGACGGATAACTTATTCTTGGAGCAAGTCTTTGAGGAGTTCAACGATTTGCTTGGCCTCTTTAGCCGGGTATTCTTGGTTGTTAATATTGATTCTTCAAAGCGGGATCTTCGCCCTGATGGAAGCCTGCAGCCGAGCTTGGAAAGTCAAAATCCGCAAAAGATTATTGATGCCTTCCAATTGCTGAGCATGAGCGCCGCTCTTCGGACCGCTTCCAAAGATGGTCGGCTAAAAATATATCCGATCGATCTCCTCAATGCTGCCTCTCAGCATCTCCTAGCCGCAAATGGAGGGAGCGACGAAGCAAGCCAAATCGCCAAGGCCGTACTCGATACGGTGACACCGGCTGAGCTCGAAGCAGCGAAGGCAGCTGAATCAGCCGAGGGCGAAGGGAACGGAGAAGAGGGCGGGCTGAAACCTCGCAAAGGCCGTCCGGATGATTTTCAGGCTTTTCTAAGCGAGCTCACCGAGTATTTGAATTCGAGTGACTATCTCTTCGAGCTCATGAACGATAGTTTCCGCCAGGGCGATTCGCTGCGCGAAGAGATGGTGCGAAACTGTGAAGCTGACTCGATTCAAGATTTTGTAAGCCAGCAGCGGCGCCTTCGTAACGATGTCGCTGAAATTGATGAACAGCTTAAAGCAACGAAGAGTCTTGCCAATTTCGACTGGGATAAGGCCTTTGAAGGCACCCATGCTGATGTAGAGCAAGAGGCAACTCGTTTTGCGAAGGAAGTTAAGGAAGACTTGTCGAAATCGCTTCGTGCGGGAATCGATAATTGGTTTGAGACGTCGGACTGCCTTGGTGACCTCGTCGGAAAAACCTGGCAAGGCCGAATTGAGGAACTGCAAAAGCAAATCGTCGAAAAAGTAGCTGGTTCTGTAAAGAATGTGGTGGATTCGTCTTCGGGTGGCGCTCGGCCAACACCGGAGATGGTGATTGCCCTCGATCGAGTCCGACTTTCGCTGCGCGATGTCTACAATGAATCGATCGCAGCTCTGAACGATCTTCCGAAGGTATCTGAATGTTTGATTGATATCGATGTGGATGACATTCCAGTGAGTCGAACCTTTTGGGACCGAATCTTCTTTCAAAGTCAGGCGAAAGTTCGCCGGCGTCTCTTTGGGGCCAATAGTGAATTAAAGAACGAGGTGCCTCCTGGCAAGAAGCGGAAACGACTGATACCTGATGGTAAGAAGGCATTGGAAGACATGGTTGACGAGCAACTGAAGGGCATTCTCCCAGGGATTCCGAATCGTTGTTCGCGCGATTTCCTTAAAGTGTATGTTGAGAAGTTCAAGACGAGCTTCACGAGCCTTCTCAAGAAGCGAGAGAGCGAACTTAATACGAATAAGCAGCAATTGGAGGGGCGTATTGAAGCCAATGATCGAATCTCTGGTGCTTTCGAGACTTTGGATACTGCCATCAATGGACTTGAGGGGGAAATGGACGTTCTTAAGAATAAATTTCTCCGATCGGCCCGTTTGGCTCGTGGATTCCAGATCATTGATACTCCAGCAAGCGCCTTCAGCTTGTGGACCGCTCCCTACACGGGGGGGCTCGCATTCGTTCCATCTGGCGATTTGCTCAAGGCGGATGAGCCGGAACCAGTTGAGGTGGTGAGTGAAGGGGATGACGAGAATGGCTCGATTGGGGCCTTCACGGTTTGGACTGCTGAGTTTCTAGGAATTTCGCTTGAGTCGGCGCCTGAATCAGTTGATGACGAATCCCCAGAAGCGGTTTCAGAGGACGGTGAGGGCCAGTCCAGTGACTCGGCTCAGGACGATTCTCCTATCGTTGTGGCGTTGCCAACTGTTGCGAGTGACGAATCTCCTGAAAGCCCAAGTGACGAAGCGTCTTCAGGGTCGCCAGAACCAGATGCGGCAGATGCTCCTTCAGCGGGGGAGGTTTCCAGCGAAGAGAGTGGCGACTCTCCTAGCGAACCTGGGGATGAGGATCCGACACCGCTACGCGTCGTTCCCAAGGGATCTGAGCAATAGAACGCTAGTTTCGGGCTGAGGAAATTCTTGGCGCTGACTTTGCGGCGATTTGTTACGCGGCCGTCACGGAAACGCCTTCTCTCTAAGCGAGAGTCTAGGCGTGAATCCGAAACGATATGATGTCACGGCTAGTGGGCAACAAATCTTAGGGCGAACAGGCCTGGGGGCCAATGAGCGAGATGAGTTTCTTGGGCTTCGATCTACAGATTGGGGGCCGTTGGATGAAGAGGCCTATGAACATGCTCGGCTAGCTGTTGGGCAGCTTCGAAGCAACGGATTCTTTTGTGTTCTTGGACCGGCCGGATTTGGAGATCCGGATCGCCTCTGGGCGATCTTGACCTATTCCTATGGAAAGCGGCAATTTGGATCCCAGGAATTGGCGGAATGGATTGAGCTCGAGCCTGTACTCGGCCGGGAGTTGGGTAGGAATCGGATCTTGAGTTCGGATATTCGTCAGTTTCGCCGCAACAACCGAAAAGTCCTCACGCTTTCTCTCGAAGGCTTCTTTTATCGGGGATCTAGCCGGCGTGTCCAACGCCTGCGGAAGTCCTATGATCTGAGCGAGTGCGATCTAGCAGAGCGCATCGTCTTGGAAGCGATCCGTAGTGATTTCGGAGAAGTTGAATTCTAATCACATCTAGGATCCATACCTAGGCTCGAAACGAGACTACTGTCCTGATGGTGGTTGCCGGACTGAGAGATTGGGACGAGGTTGACCTCGTCGCGTTCCTAGTCCGCTGGCATTGTTATACTGTGTTCCTGAGCGTTGATTAGTGGTCTTGGTGCTTCCATCAATGACGATCGGGGCCGGTGAACTTCCTTGTACGCCGCCGCTAAATTGATTTTGATTGTTTTGACCAAATTGAGAACGACCGCGAAATCCTCGATTATTCGGCCAGTAAATCGGGGCGTTCACTCCGGCTGAGCTAGGCCCCGCTTGCCTCGTGTTCTCTTCTTGAGTTTCAGATGATCGATCTTGATTGTTGGCGGTCTGTTGCGTTAATGCCTCGAAGTCCTTCTCTGTAACGATTCTTGGTTGATACGGGTTACGTAGGTCAACCATCACGATTTCGATAGGTTTGCCGATGGCCTGAGCCATTTCCTGTCGTTGGATCCCAAAGTTCGCCCAGCGCCGTTGGTTTGTAATCATGATTCGGTCTCTTGAACGCGAGTTTTGGAATGCGGCGAGTGAGTTTTCCTTTGAGAGGACGAAATCGAGGGGATTCTCATCCAAGAAGTCGGCTTTCGGAACGAAGGTGAAGTGGTTGTTGTCTAGGGAGTAATCGATGTGTACACCAGAGGTTCCTGTAGCTCGTGACGAGGGCGTCGGGGTCGGGGAGACGGATGCCGTTGGCGGGATTGGAGCCCACCCGATGTTGTCTCCATGATCTCGCCAGGTAACCCATGCCGGGCTCCATTCGCGTCCTGGGACCCAAAGCCAGCCATTCCGGTCACTTTCCCAGAACCAACGTCCGTGGTGAAAGGTTGTCCCTCCCCACTGGTAGTTTGATTGCCAGTGCCAGCCATCTGCGGTGTAGAACCACTGGCCATTCTGGGCGTATGGGCGCCAGTGTGGGTCTCTTCGACTGGCATGGGGCATCCAGACATTCCCATGCCGAGGATGAACATGCCATCGCCCGAATGGTTGGAGGCGAGGATAGATGTGATTGATCGTAATTGGTTGATAGGTGATATGGGTGGCCGTTTGGCTGTTTCCTTCAGTGATTTCGGGGCTTTGAATCAACTCGCCTGGCAACGGCCTCGCTTCGGTCAACGGTTTTCCATCATTTGGCGGAGGTCCATCAGTGGCAGTGCGTTTCTCGTTCTGGGCGGAAGGGGGCTTCGGGAGCGAAGCCACGACCGCCTTGTCGAGTGCTCTCGATTGCCCCTTGGGACCTTCTTCTTGTTCAACCGACCTAAGGGGTTCCAAGGGTTCTTTGGGGATCGCGTCGGTCTCTTTTTGAGGGTGGAGCGAAATAATGGCTCGGGTGAGATTTTGCTGCCCGTGTTGGAGTTGGATTAGCAGGATAGCCACTAGGAGCAACGGCGTGGCAATTCCAATCAATAAGTGAATTTGATCCTTCTTCATGCCTATCTTGGATACCGAATCATTGTTCGAATGCTTACGGGGTGTCTTTGAAATCACCTGGATTATTGTCGACTCAATCGTCTGTAGGTTCCCTAATCTGCTGGGTTAGAAAGCATTATTTGGACCAGGATCGGCTGGATTTAAAGGGAGGTTGAAATTTTGGGCGGACTTAAATCAAGCGTTTCTGATTTCTCTAAGCGAACTCGCCTGCGAGGGCTATCTAGATGGACCCGGCTCTTGAGTTGGTAGTTGTATGTGACCGTGTCAGCGAGGCTTTTGAGGCGGGTGATAACTCTAAGATGGCTGATGTGCATGGTCACGTCTTGCGTGCTTTGAGAGAAGGGGGCGATCTCAAGCCTGTCTCCTGAAACGATCTTTCCGAATTCGATACGGTTCAGAGTCAACTGATGGACCGCCCCGCGAACAGCAATCGGGTCTGGACTTTCGTTTGTGAGGCGAAGGGTCACTCTGGCCGTCGTTTCAAACGGAGTCGTTTTCTCGAATTGGAGGTCTGTGATATTGATATCGAGACCAGGATTTGTCTCTGGAATAGTTTGGCACGCGAGAAGTATGGTCGCTATTGCAGCCGTTCCGATTGCTTGAAGGAGCGTTTTCATTGTTGCTTTGAATAGAAGCTGGATGGGGCAAATTCGAAGACCTGTTGGAGAAATGATTCAACGACACTCACACAGTAGGCATTCATAGTGCGCGCTGCGTCGAGTGAATGGGGCCATCCTTCTATTCTTGCGTAAGCATAAGGAACCTTAAGCTGTTCGAGCTTTTCAGCCAAGCGATCTCCTTGTTGGATCTTCACCGTTTCGTCAAGTGTACCGTGAATGATCAACGTGGGAGGGGAGTCTTTCCCGAGATGAAAAAGAGGCGAGGCTTCACGGTAAATCGTCGGGTTCTCGGTGTAACGATTTCCATTAAGAAAGCGTCTAACGAGATCGCTCTCTTGTCCCATTTTAGTGGTGAGATCCACTGGCCCATAGAAATTAACGACCGCCTGCACCGCGCTGCTCTGATCGGCGTGTCCTCCGTTCCCTTCAAGTTGTGAGACATGGGGGCTATAACCCAACATCATTGAGAGATGTCCTCCAGCCGATCCACCGATCGCAGCGATACGTTCTGGGTTGATTCCGAATTGGTCGGCGTTTGCTCGCATCCAGCGGATCGCACATTTCGTGTCACGAACAGCTGCTGGAAAGGGGGCCTCACCGGAGAGTCGATAACTCGCCGTTGCCGCGACGAATCCGCGTTTCGCGAACTCGACGGTGTAGGGTTTATAGACGTCGCGCGATCCGCCGGACCATCCACCACCGTGAATGAATAGCAGGCTTGGCTTTCGCGGGTCACTCTTCGCTGGAAGGTAAAGGTCAAGTTTGAGGGCCCTATCTTTCCCCATTCCATACTCAATGTCCTTGAGTTCCTTGATTCTGGACGGGAGTGTTGAAGGGGGCGCAACGAGGGGGAGTTCCTTCTTAAGGATCGCGGTCATGACAGCCTGGCGGCTTGGGAATCCTTGAGGAGGCTCTGGGGCCTCAATCGGGATCGTTCCAGAAACGGCGGCTTGCAACTCGACGGCACAAAGAACGGCGAATCCAATCGAGGCAAGAATCGGTGGGTGGAGTGAGAAACTCATCAGGTATTGGTATATCGGGTTTCAATCGTATCTGAAATCCATTTTTTTCTCGAATTCGAGACGAGACTTGAGAGATTTCGAAGGGCCCATGGGTGAAGTAGAATTATCGGAAAAATTTCTGGCAGAGATTGCCGGATGGGATGTGATGAAACAAGCGCGGGCTATGCTGGCAAGTGACCGTGTCCTGAGCGGGAATTGGGCGCCTCCGGTTCTTAAAGGTGTGGTGCAAACCGAAGGCGGCTCACTGCGTTCTGGGCTTGTCATAAAGAGCAAGGTTGATATCGAGAACATGTGCCCGTGTCGGCAATCAAGGGAGTGGGGTACGATGTGCGCTCATTCAGTGAGCGTTGGCCTACGGGTTCTTCAAAGAGATTCAAAGTCCGAAGTTGCAATCATGGCGAAGAAGGCTGCGACCTCTCCAGGTGCGCCGCCGCTATTACCGACGTCTGCGGCACCGAAGAAGAGTCTCTTTCGTATCGATGCACTTAAAGATGGAGACGAGGCTTCCTTACGATTTTGGATTATGTTTCCTCCTAATTGGAAGCAGATGCTTTCCCAAGGGAAGGTGACGCTTTTCTTTGAGGGGGAAACTTCTGGCGGCAGAAAGCCATTAAATGCGATTCCTACCGGAGCACGCTATACGCTTGAGACGGAAGACGCTCGCCTTCTCGAACAACTCGAGCTTCTTACTGGCGGGGAAATCCCTGCGATGTGGCCCTTTGATCTGACTGCGCTTGCTGAATTGCTGTCTGTCATTGAAGACCATCCGCGACTTTCAGTCGGAAGGAAATCGAAGATGGCGGTGCTTTCGAGGCCCTGGGTTCCTCAGATGACCGTTTCGTTAGAGGAAAATGGCGAGATGCGATTGAAGGTGATTGGCGATGCTTCCGATGTGGTCTGGATTCCTGGCCGGTCGGTCTATGTTGTGGCGGGTGACGAAATCTGTCCCATGGGCTTGCCTCCGAGTTGTGCGGCGGCCCTCCAAGGGGAAATGGTTCTGAACCGATATTTGATTCCTGAGTTCCTTCAGAGCGCCGGGGGATTTCTCTCTGGTGAATCGCGTTGCGAAACGAATTTTTCACTCGAGGATTTCGAGTTTGTTCCCTCGGCGCCTTCGTTCTCGCTAAGCCTTAAAGGCGGACTGGCTCAGTTGAGCGCTCGTCTTGAATGTCAGTATGGTGCCCGAGTGTTTACTGTTGGGATTAGTGACAAGAACGAATCCGTCTGGGTGCCCGATCCGGACTCTCGATTTCGTTATACCACGAGGGATCCTCGTTCCGAGTCGAATGCGCTTGGGCGGGTCTTGCGCTACGGTTTTCGTGGTCCTGACAATGGTGGTTGGTACGAATTGAAGGGGCAGGAGGCGGTGCTCGAATTTTTTGCCCGTGAATATCCTAAGTTGGTTCGAGATTGGGATGTCTCAATGGAGGAGCGACTGGAGAAGAGCACTCAGAAGAATCTTGAACGAGTCCAGCCGCGTTTCGAAGTCAGGTCGTCTGGCATTCAATGGCTCGATTTTCGGGTGGATTATTCTTCAGATGCAGGTACCCAGTTTAGCGAGGCCGAAATTCAGCAATGGTTGCTTTCAGGGCGGACTCACCGGCGATTGAAAAACGGCAAAGTCGCGATGTTGGATACCGAGTCTCTGGAAGAGTTCAAAGAAGTGCTCCAGGACTGTGCTCCAGACCAACGTGATGGAAGCTATCGCATGGCGTCAAAGCAGGCTGGGTTTCTTGAGGCGTCTGTCCAAGACCTAGGTTGGGAATTGAAGGGCGGGAAGGATTGGCGGTCCACGATCAAGTCGATGGACGGTGACTCGATCGAAACTCCTGCCCTCGGCGATCTGGAATCAGTCTTGAGAG
>CAJXVR010000149.1 GCA_913061285.1 uncultured Verrucomicrobiota bacterium
CGAGATGTAGAGAGGTCTCGTTGGCTCGGAGATGTGTATAAGAGACAGACCAATGGCAAGTTGGATTCGTTCTGGAACCGCTGCCGTGGTGCTAAATCGAGCGATTTCTACGAGATTGATTTCATCGTTATTTTGTCGTCCTGCTTGCCAACTCAGAACCATCAGTTCCAGCGAATCTCGGGTGGTTGCCGCAATGACGATATTGTCCTGTTTGTCGCCGGTGACGTCACCCACACCCATGCTGATATGAGATGAATGGCTCAAGGTCCCGCTATTTTCACGCCAAAATCCATTGTAGGTGTCGGGGAGGGCTTGAACCCCATTGCCATCGCTTTCGCCGTCTAGAACGTAGACGATTGGACTCTTGTTCACCCTTCCTTCAAGCGCGGCAATGACGACGCTATTGGCTGGAAGAAGATTGGGGCCTGGTTGACCATCAATGTTCCCAAATCCAAGTTTGGGTTCAAAGAGATCGTTTTTAATCTGCCACTCGAGATTTGTAGGCGCTGCGGAGGGCCGGAAGTTGGTAATTGCTAGCTGAAGAATGACTTGGTTACTGTCGTTCCTTGTTTTCCAGCCTTGGATGAATTCATCGTAACCATCGCTATTGAGGTCGCCTGCAATGGCGATGTGCGATGAGGTCATCGTAGTTCGTCCGACGCTTCGGTTGGCTGGACCCGACGCGAATGGGGTCAAGATGCTTGAGTTCGATCCTAGATTCGGGAGTTGATCGAGGGTTTGCCAGGTAACAGCTGCAGAGTTATTGCCAGTCCCGCCGAAAATACCACCAATATAGATTTCCTTTTCGCCGCCGATTTGGATTGAGTTACCTAGTGGGGAAACAAGGCAGTCCACCTCTGCTCCTAGGGCTCCGAGGCTCAGTGCGAGGCCGCCAAGGAGTCCTAAGGCGTTTCGATGACTACTATTTTTGATTCGATTCATTGATAATCCTCCGTTCGAGAGGCCTTACCGTAGTTGTCGTATTTTTATTTCTAAAAAAGTTCACTTTTTTTGAATGTGGTATCACCTAATTGTCTGAGCTCACACCCCCTCGGGACCAAAAGGGCGGTAGACGTTCTTTCTTGATTCTGAGATTTCCCCGATCATCGAGGTCTGCTTAACTTCGGTCGTGGGCGACGCTTATCAACGCTATGAACTTGGGGGATCGATCGCCTCGGGTGGGATGGGGGAGATACTTCTCGCGAGAGACATTGAGCTGAATCGCGACGTGGCACTGAAACGGATGCTGTTCGTTCCCGATGAATCAGACGGTCCTGAGGCGGCCAAGTATTTCGAACGATTTCTCGAGGAAGCGCAGATCACAGCCCAATTGGATCATCCTTCTATCGTTCCGATTCATAGTATCGGCTTCGATAACGAGGGGAGGGCCTTTTATACCATGCGAATGGTTAAGGGACGCGAGCTAGGGGACATTTATCGTCTCGTAAGAGAGGCAAAGGAAGGTTGGAACCAGGCTCGAGTGATTGGTGTATTGATCAAGGTTTGCCAGGCGGTTGCGTTTGCTCATAGCAAAGGGATTGCACACCGCGATTTGAAGCCGAGTAACATCATGGTGGGGGAGCTTGGAGAGGTCTATGTGATGGATTGGGGGCTTGCCAAGGCCTTTGAATGTCTTCGGCGTGAAGGAATTCGCAGCCACGATGTGAGTGAGTTCTCTAGCAGTCCAGGGCGAGAAGGAGTGGTTGCAACAGATTTGGGGAGAGAAGAGACGCTCATGGGGTGTGTCATTGGAACGCCAGCCTATCTCGCTCCAGAGATGGCGAGCGGCGCTCAGCGAAATGCCGACCCTCAGGGGGATGTCTATGCTCTAGGGGCCGTTCTTTATCATTTGCTGGCTGGTCACGCCCCTTACATGGCGGATGGCGAAAGCACGACGGCTGAAGCGATTATTCAATTGGTTCAGGGGCGAGCCCCATTGCCCATTCCCCAGATGGAGGGGGGCATGTCAGAGTTGGTGGCGATCTGTGATAGGGCGATGGCTCGTGAGAGATCGACTCGATACGGTACCTGCCTCGATCTCGCGGAGGAGCTTCAGGCTTATCTGGATGGACGGGTTGTGCGCGCCTACGAGTCGGGGAATGTTGCACGGTTTCGAAAGTGGGTGATGCGCAACCGTGTGCTATCGGCGGCGTTTGCCATGGTGTTGCTGGCTTTGATTGCGATCGCCTGGATTTCGACTTGGTCGAATCTTGAGTTGGGACGCGCGTTGGAACAAACAGAATTGGAACGCGAGCGAACGGTTGGGGTGCTTGCCGAATCTTTTTTCTTACAAGGGTTGCAGTATGCCAAACAGCATGATTTTCGATTGGCTCTTGCCAATTGGGCGCAGGCACTCCTTCACGATCCTGAACATCATTCGGCAGCGGCAAGGATTGCTTCGTCCTGTATGCAATATCTGATTCCTGTCCCTTCATCGTTACCTCTCCGCTTTGATTCGGAAATTCTTGGACTAGGGATCGATCCAGCGGGGCGGTTCTTGGCGGTAAATGACAACGGTGAGAGCGTGCGCCTCTGGGATCGAGTGGCCAAGCAATGGACGCATCGGTGGGATTTTGAGGAAAGTCCCCGTCGATTGGCCTTTCAACCTCAGGGCACACTGATTGTAGCGTTTGTGATTCACCAAGGATGGCAATACGGCGAAATTCACTGGCTAGATACCGCTACAGGGAAGAGGCGTTGGCCAAGTGTTATTCTGAATGAAAGCGTGACGGGGATTGAGGCGAGCTTTTCCAAGGACGGGAAATTTATGGCCGCTCTTGGCCGAGTGTGGTCCATGGACGATGGACGTCAGATCATGGCGCCGGAGACTCCGACGGGATCCGCAATTGAGGTATTATATGGGGTTAGGACTGACTTGAGTGGCGATGGGAGATGGCTCTTGTTAGGGGCAGAATCGGGAGTCGTGACGGTCCATGATGTGCAGCGGCAGGTGGAGGTTGGTCATGTGAAAGTTGGGCGCGTTGGAAGATTGATCGCGAATGTGGTCTGGTCTCGGGAGGCAACCCGCTTTGCGTGTTCCTTGAACGATGGATCAGTCTATGTTTTTGATCGGCGTTCCCTTCAGCCAATTGGCGGGCAACTATCCCATTTAGACGCTGTCGAACCAATATTTGGCTTGGACGAAAACACTTTGATTACCGCTGGAGGAGAGAGTTCGATTCGAGTTTGGGATTTGTCTACCAAAGAGTTGCTCATGGCGCCGATCGATATTGGAGCGGCCGTGAGGCAGGTGAAGCTGAGTGCTGACGGTTCCAAAATAGTTTCTGTCGGTACGAACGATAGAGTGAGATTGTGGGACGCCAAGACAGGGGAAGCTCTTTGTGAATCGATTCCGTTTTGTCGTTACGGCGATATCTCTGGTGATCGGCTCCTGACATTGAATACTGATGGTTTTGTCGAGGAATGGAATATTCCAAATAGTACAGCCCAGGCCTTTACCTTGCGCTATGTCCCTCAGACGAACCATGAGTGTGCCTCACTGAGTCCGAACGGACAGTTTATTATTGGGCCAGGCGTTCAGGCGTATCGGGTTGATACCGGAGCGGCTGAGTACCTTGATCCCCGGCGCAACTCTTATGAGGATTCCGTCATTGCGGTCGCACCGGATTCTACTCGCTTTGCGATTGCGACGGGCGCGGGCGGACTTTCCTTAAGATCAAGCAGTAATGGCGAACTTATCCGGGAGTTTTCTGACGCTCCGCCCCAAATTGAGGCCGTGTCGTTTTCTCCTTCAGGCCAGCGGTTAGCAGCGATTGGGAAGAGTGGACTGCTTTGTGTTTGGGTGTGTGATGAGTACGAGCGAGCCCCAATTAGGATTCATCGCCCTGGGCGTTTAGGAAATCCCTTATCGATTCGGTTTTCAAGAGCGGAAACGGCACTCTGCCTCTCGACCTGGGGAGGCGGCGAATTCGCGTGGGACCTAACATCAGGACGGACTATTGCTTCGCGAGATCCGGGACAGTATGCCCTCTATCCAAACTTTCTCCGTGGCGACCGTTTAGTCGTAGCGTTTGGCAGCCACCAGTTTGAGCTGTGGGACTCTCGAATAGGCGGACTGCGCGAATCCTTTCTCCTCTCTCACAACTTTACGATAGTGAGTCTCGACTACAGCCCCAATGAAAGATTCGTTGCAACCGCTTCTCACGATACGACGGTTCAGGTCTGGGACTTAGATTCGGGACAAGCCGTAGGGGCACGCCTTAAACACTTGGGCCCTGTCTATAACGTTGCCTTTAGTCCTGACGAAACACGCTTGGCAAGTCTTTCGGCTGGAGGGCTCTTTGATCTTTGGGACCGGGCGAGCGGCGTTCCCTTGGTTGATTCCTTTTCGCTCCCGGAGACAGGGGTGCGTAAGGTGGAGGTGGCTGCTGATGGACTCCGGGCACTCGTTGTAGGGGCGAGTTCGTATTCCCTTTGGGATCTTCCTCCTCCAGAATCTGTGACCCTTCCTTCGTGGTGGGCTTCCTTTGCCGAGTCGGTAGCCGGAATCCGTATTCGTCGAGTGGCGACCGTCGATGGACCTGAACGAATCGTTACCGAACAAACTCCCATCAGCGACCGGTTTGAACTTTGGAATGAACTACGTGATTCGTCAGAGAATGGACCTTATACACAAATTGCTCAGTGGTTCCTAAGCGCTGGGCAAGATCGGGCTGAATCTCCATATCGGATTCGATCCCGCCGCCATCTTGACGCTGACAGGTGAGATCCACTGTGTCGTTTCCTTGTTGGTGATTTGATCTTTTCGGATCCGCCGATTCAACTTCTGTTTGACCCTTAGCTTTTTCATAGACGTTGGTCTGTTCTTTGTTCCGTAGCGTAAGTTTAACGTGTGCGTCCAAGGGCAATGTAGACTGGCGAGTCTCCGTTGATCCGCTTGTTCAATGTCAGGTTTCCGAAAACGGAACAATGAATTCTAACACGCATCATCCGTTACCCTTTTTTGTGCCTTTTCTGAGGTTCTTTAATTGGTTTTGAGTATCGAAGACGTGGGAGTGAAAGGACGTTTTGCTTAGTTTTATTGGGTTTTTCTGAACAGTGATCGCGTCCCGTTGTGTTCTTCTTTTCTGTGATCGAATAAGGATGGCATGCCCGGTGCTAGAGGGGGAAAGGTCGCCCCTTTAAGGGACGGTAATCAGGTTCAGAATGTCTACCAGTTATGATTCTGAATCTTGAGGGAGTTGAATCGAGAATCTGGTGGATCAAACTAAGGAGGTCGCTTAATGAAACGAAGATTTTGGAGCAGTGGATTGGTAGCAGTTTCGTTACTTTTCTACGCAACTGAGCAGACGCATGCGTCGATCGATTTGGATGAGAATCGATTGCCCGATATTTGGCAAAAACACTTTTCCCCCGAAGGCGGGGCAGAGGAGGACGATGACGGTGATGGAGCTAACAATCTTGCTGAAGCTGAGGCGGGAACGAATCCCAATGATTCAGATTCTGTTTTTCGGATTCAAGGCTGTCATTGGAACGCCGACGATGACTCGGTGTGTGTCGAGTGGAAGGCTGTTCGAGGGAAAGCTTATCGCGTCGAGGCTCGTTGCCTTTTGACGGAGAATGATCGAGGTTGGATCGAGTTGGGACGATATGAGCATCGGGAATCCGATGGTGCGGTCGAACTCACTCTGGTGGAACCGCCGGGAACATCAATCTTTGCGAACGGTCGGTGCTTTTTGAGAATCGGCGTCGAAGACCAAGATCAGGATCGAGATGGTCTAAGTGATTGGGAGGAAGGTGTTGTTGGCACAGACGCTTTCGGAGACGACGCCGAGGGCGATCTTCAAACGGCGATGGCTTGGCTTGGAGAAGAGGTCTCCGAAGAAAATGATGAGGGTGAGAATGACGAAGACTCCGAGGAACATGACGACTTCAACGATGAAGAAGGAGACGAGGACTCCGATGAGCATGATGAGGGTGAGGACGACGAAGACTCCGAGGAACATGACGACTTCGACGATGAAGAGGGAGACGAGGACTCCGGTGAGCATGATGAGGATGACGAGGAGGCCGAAGACGACGAGGGTAGCGGTGACGATTCAATCGAGGAAAACGGATTTCCTATTCTCTTGGCAAACGAGATTGCGGTGTCGCAGGGCGAGGTTCGAGTTCTGGAGGCTTCTGATCTGTTCGCGACCGACCCTAACGATCGGGACGATCGTTTAGTGTATGCAGTGACTGAAGTTCAGCAGGGTAGATTCGAGTCCGTTGATTCAGGTGCGGAAGTCAGTTCGTTCTCCCAAGCTGATCTTAACGCTCGGCGAATCCGCTTCGCCCAGGACGGTAGCGATATCGCCCCAAGTTATAAGGTGTCCGTATCTGATGGCGAACGAATGACAGGCCCGGTTGCTGGCGCGATTAGTTTCCGTTCTCAGAGTGACCAGAATCGTCCGGTCATTACTCGCAATGGGTTTGACGTCATCCAAGGGGAGTCTGTCGTGTTGCGGCCTAGTGATGTTGATGTCTCACAATCTGCGATCGGGGCTGGATCGCTCACCTACGCAGTTTCTGAGCTTGTAGGAGGGCACTTCGAACACGTTTCTAGCCCGGGGGTAGCGCTTGTGGGTTGGGAGCAGAGTCAACTGGAATCGGGAAGTGTTCGCTTCGTTCACGATGGCTCGCAGCAGGCGCCGAGTTATCGTTTGGCCGTGTCTGATGACCGTGGATCGAGTCTCGCGAGTCTCGGTGAAATTCGATTTTATCCGAATAGTGGGACCGGCGTTGCGCCATCAATTATAGCGAATAGTCTCACTGCTCGTGTGGACGATCGAATCGTCTTGAGTCTCGCCCATTTGGCAGCCCTTGATCCTGACTCGATGGTCGAAGATTTGATCTATCAGGTGTCGGATGTGAACGGTGGGCAATTTGAACGATCCACTGCGTCCGGAACTTCCATTGTGCAATTCTCTCAAGCTGAAATCAATCAGGGACAGGTCGTCTTTGTCCACGACGGGACGCTGCTAGCTCCCGCGTATAATGTTTGGGTTTCTGATGGGGTGAATCGTTCAGAGGTAATGGCGGCAAGTGTGAGTTTTTGTGACGGCTCGAGGACATCGATGATGACTGAGAAAGAGATGGCTGCGTTCAATAAACTTGCCCCGCTTACCGCTGTGACTCACACGGTTGTGAACTCTGGACGATGGTCGAATCCTGCCGTTTGGGACGGAGGAAGATTGCCGGGCGAAGGCGCACGTGTTTATGTGCCCGAAGGAAAGGCTGTGGTTATCGATAAGGTGCTTTCACCCGCCTTGGATACGATTCGGATCGATGGCATGCTTCGTTTTGCTCCTGACATTGATACGCGATTGCGGGTCGATACGATTGTTAGTTTTCATTGTAGCCGCTTCGAGGTGGGAACATCGCAAATTCCAATTGCTACGGATGTGACCGCTGAAATAACCTTCGCCGATGATGGTCCGATCGACACTTCTATCGATTTTGCGCAGATGGGACGGGGTGCAGTCCTTCATGGAGAAACGGTGATCTTTGGGGCCGAACGGACCAGTCGGCAAATCCTTGCTGGCGGGGCGATCGCTGGGGCGACAGCGCTTCAGTTACTTGACAGTCCGATTGGCTGGCAAGTGGGTGATGAGCTGGTTGTGACGGGCACAATCCCAAACGTTCCGGTCAGCGACGAACGACGGCAGATCGCTTGGGTCGATGGTTTGAGTATCGGCCTGGATCGGCCCCTAGAAATAGACCATCTTGCCCCTCGCTCGGATCTCAATGTCTATGTGGCGAACGTCACTCGAAATGTGATTTTCCGTTCGGAGAACCCGGTGGTTGCCCGGCGCGGGCACATCATGTTCATGCATACCTTGAGAGCGAATGTGAATTACGCTCGGTTTTTTCAGCTTGGACGCACTGACAAGACACGACGCTTGGATGATGTGATATTCGAGTTTGGTGAAGATCAACCAGGAAATAATAGTTCCGGTCCTATTCATTTTACCAGCTCGGCTGGCCCGCGCACCAATATTCGGGGCCGCTATCCCATTCACCTTCATCGGGGAGGAATCGACCCGGCGAGCGATCCTGCTGTGATAAAGGGATCAGTGGTCATGGATTCTCCGGGATGGGGCTTCGTGACGCATTCGGCTCATGCCCGCTTTGTCGATAACGTTTCGTATGCCGTGCAGGGGACTGGGTTTTATACCGAGGCGGGCGATGAGATCGGAGAAATGGTGGGGAATACCGCGATTCGTTCGGTGAATTCAAGCTTCGTTTATGACTCACTTGGGGGGGCGATCGATCCGGACCTTGGCTTTGAAGAACAGGAGTTTGGCAACGATGGAGATGGTTTTTGGCTGTCGGGGCACATGGTTGCCATGCGAAACAACGTAGCTGCTGGATCAAGTGCTCACGGGATCATTTATTGGAGCGACGGATTGGTTGAAGCGGATATCCCTCGGGGGCGGACGAGCGTCAAGGTCTCTGATATTCAGAACGGCCATCTCATTCCGAATCGAGAGACCATTCCCACTTGGTGGGCACCGTTGGCCGAAGTCTCGGGTAATGAATGTTATGGTTCTTCGGTGGGGTTTCGTGTTCGCTACTTGCATGCTCAAACCTATATGGGGGAGGGCGGAAGTCCTTTCCATGCGAGTCCTCCACAGGCCTATATTGATTCGCTCGAACCGGTGATCGAAGGGCTGACCGTGTGGGGGAACCGTGACGGGGTTCTTCTCAACTACACCGAACGGGTGTCTTTGAAGAATGCCTTAATCGTCGGGATTGGGGCCCCATTCGTGCTTGATGGCGGAACCGCGAATTCTGGTATGGGACTTGATCTGGGAACAGAGGTCACACGAGGTTTCGGACGAGTCGAGAACGTGACGATCGAAGGCTTCGAGATGGGGTATGTCGTGCCTCGAAACGATCAGTGGGTCTTCGAGGATCTGACGCTTCGCAATCTCACTGACATGCTGATTGCCGAACCTCGGCAAGGGCCGCGGACGATCACAATGAACAGGATTGAGTTCGGGGGGCTGGATGGGACTGCCGTCGCGGGACGTTCCGGCCGTCGTAATATTCTGCTTATGGCGGACTTGGATTACACCGGATTTCAACCCTATTGGTTTGTTATGCCGGATCGTCTTACCTTGGACGGTCAAGGGATCTACTACAACGAGCAGGCTGCAAACGTGGTTCCTCTCACTCAATCCATGGAAGATCTGCTGGAACGAGTTCCCCAAGAGTATTTTAATAAGAGTAATCAGGAGCTTCAGAATCAGTTTGGTCTTTCCTACGGGGGGGTGATCCCTCCGGCAGATGCAAGGGCGGTGCCGTACGTTTCAGGTGGGATCGTTGGGACTCGTGCCCCAGCATCCACGCGGTTCCCTCGCTTACTAGATATGACCAATGGAGGTGAGAGTCCGGAACCTGCTAAGGGGGGGCCAAATCCAGAACTAACTCGCAATCTGTTGACGGTTCGTCAGGGCCAAAGCGTGACGCTTATGGCCACCAACCTGAATACAACCGATACGGATACGAGCATTGCTGATTTGGTTTATCAGGTGTCCGATGTCGAGCGGGGAAGGTTTGCTCATCGCGACGCGCCTGAGATTCCAATCATGAGATTCACTCAGGCTCAAATCAACGGCGGCGTGATTCGATTCATTCACGACAATTCCAGCGGAGCCCCAAGCTATCGAGTGTCGGTCAGCGATGGGAGTGAATCGGACGGCCCTTCACCAGGGACGGTTCGTTTCGAGTAAGTGAGTGACTCAATTCCCTGACGGCGTTAATCACTGACGCAGTCAATGCCTCGATGGAGGGGTATCACCGCCATCGAGGCATTCTCATGGGAGCTTTGATAGGGCTACGCCCTCTGCTTGTCTAGAGCGGGGTTCCGTTAACCAGATCGAAGACTGGATGCAGATTCCTGCTGGCTGGTATGAGGAAAGGTAGGTATTTTCCGGGACGTCTGTTGAATGGATAGGGGCCTGAGTGCCAGAGAATTCCGTCGGCACTCAGGGCAATAATGGAATAGTGATCGCGATGGAATGAAATCCAATCGTTACGAGAGGAGCGTTGTTGGAATTCTCTGGTCAACTTAAACTCCGAGAATTTGCGACGTCGGTACACCGATTCTTCCAGAGTCCCTCCGGCGGTGATTTGAGTGATGACCTCTTGGTCTCCTTCCAAAGCGAGTTTTAGCTGTAGCGGAATCTTTCTTTCTGATAGTTCGACAAACCCGGAAGTGTTCGCCGTTGGATCGATGTTCCAGAAGGCACGAGCGCATTCTGAGGGAACCCAGGATGTGCCATCAAGTTTCTGGGCGATAGGGATCCCAGTGTGGAACCATTTCTCAGCGATGGAATCCTTCATTGGTAGGTGCTGGGTCATGCGGACGTTTGACCAGATACGTTCGCCTGAGATTTGAAAGGGAGCCTTTAGCGCTCTGTCCAAGAGATGGGTTCTCTCAGTGTAATCGCTATGGCTGTCGGGGTTGCTGCTAAGAGACATTGCGGTTTCTGTGGCTTCGGCTGACAATTCTGCCAATGCGGGATTGCTGAGCACGGAGCCGGACGGAACGTTAATGAGTCCCCATCCCCACATTGTGTTGTCGGTTCTGATTCCGACGTAGAACATTCCGGTTTTCGCGATCGATTTCCATCGAAACTCTGGAAGCGTGCGCTCAGGAATGGTGATTTCGCCTTCCTCTCCCTCGGACCATTGCCAGAGGCTCCCATCTTTTTTGAGGGCGAGGATGCCTGACTGTCCGGAACCGTGAAGGATGGTTTGCCATGCACTCGCGGGGTTGGGATCTGGTACGGCTTCGAATGATCGAGGCTTGTCTGCCCAAATATGCGCTTTGAAGAGTTGGCCTCCACGTTTGATCGCGTAGTAGTTTCGCGAGGGGCTGAAGGCTTTGATCCAGTCAGAGTCCGTCCCCATTTGAACCATGGTATCCGAAGTCTCCGTCGAACCGTTCTTCCAACTTCGTACATTAGTTGAAGTCCAAAGCGTGCCGTTCGGCGAAAGCACTGTGGCCCAAAATCCGGGAAGAATAGTTGCTTCGACATCTACTGGTCCTGTCGGAGTTCTTGGTGCTGGCGGATTGTAGGTCAGGCGTTCCCAGGTGCGCCCGTAGATTTGTTGTGACAGGATGCCACAGGAAACAAACAGAATCAGCCAACTGACTCCGTTGTCGAGGAAGGTGCGGTAGAGCGGGCGATTCTCTTGATAGTTCTGATAGGTGAGCCACCACATGAGAGGAATCGCTGTTATCAAGAGCATAACAGCCAGCAAGAGCTGGGGAAATGCCATGGCATTGATTGTGATACCCCTGAGGAGTGCTTGCAGTGTGAGCCAATAGAGTCCCACGGCAACCAAGGCGAGAAGGGCGCTAGACCCGAGAGCCACGAGGAAGCTCTTGCTCAGTGACGAGGCGTAGAGTCCAAGTGTTGTTGCGAGCAGGGGGATGAGGCAAGCTACCACGATGGGGCTGCCGAAGGATTCGGTGACCCGTGACCAAAAATCTTGGAAGAAGGAGTCAATCCCAAGAGGTGCGATTACAGTCGCGCTGAGGCTGATCATATAGATGACGCCTGCTTTCGTGATCCATTGGAGGAATGCTGATGATGGAATCGTTTGCTGCCATTGATTGACCCGAAGTCGCCGTTCCTCGGAGATTGCTGTGGCCCCGATGGCGAGCGGGAGGAAGATGAGGAGGACGAGTCGACAAAAATAGGCGAACAAGGCGGCCCCTTCAGGGCCTTGGGTGGCGGTATCGTAGAGATTGGCACTAATACCGTAGAGTGCCAAGAGTGCGATAACGATCATGACGTTGAGGTGTTGTAGGTAGAGCTCCTTGCGAATCAGCGCGACGAGGGGGCGATATCGGCGGATCTGTTTCTTGGTCTGCAGAGAGGATTTCTTGGCTTGATGGAGTGAGAGCCAAATGTCGCCTCCCCAGGTTCCGAGATCTTGCCAGGTATGAAATCGTTGATGGCCTAGGAGTGTCACTGTGATGCCGTAGACAAGCAGGGCTATAAAGACGAGAGACCAGTAGGCGCTGGAAACCGTTGCTAGTGGCGTGAGAATAATAGGGAAGATGATGGCGACGGCAATGCCCGCTGGAGCCAGGAGGGTGAGCCAAAAGGCTCCCTGGTAGGATCTCAAGGTTAGCGAGTAGAAGATGCCACCACCAAGGCTGGTAAGACAGATGAGCAGGCCAACGAAGGCCAAAGCGACTATCCGGGTCGCTGGCTGGGTTTCTTCGCTTAGTTCAAGCGTTGCCAACCCGCCACTGAGCCATAGGGCTCCGAATGATAGGCCCAATAGAACCCCGATATGCAGCAGTGCTGTCTGGAGTTTTTCCGACCACAGGGTCTTGCGCGATTCCACGTGTGCGAAGGAGAACGCAAGGAGTCCCAATGAAATATCTTTCCCTAAGATTCCGGCCCCGAGCCAAGAGGTAGTGATCGCCAGCAAGGCAAGGTGAAAGGGCAGGAACTCGCTTGCGGTCCAGCCAAAGGAACGGAAGAGGAAGATTGGGACTGCTGTTAGCAGGGCGGCTATTCCTGATTCTAGCTGTAGATTGATAAGGTCTTTCTTAATTCTTGATGACATTTTGACCTCCTTGCTTGCCTGCGTTGATTAAGAAAATGTCCTCGAGAGTCAGTGACTCCTCCTTGATTTCCAACGGTTGGTGCTGATTGATCAGTGCTTTGACCTCATCCGCTTTATCGATAACAGTTAGATCGAGCTCACGTCCTTCGACACTCGTCTTGGCGATGGCTTCGTTCTCAATCTTGGGAGGCTCTGTCTTGAATCGCGATCGAAGACGCCGGTATCTCGAACGCGCGACCTCGGTGTTGGCGGTTAGAATCTCTTTGCCGTGATCAATGATGGTGAATTCGTCGATGAGTCCTTCGAATTCTGAGATGAGATGGGTGGAGACGAACACGGTCCGGTTTTCGGGATCGGCATCTTGATAGGTGCCGATAATGGTTCTAATAAATTCGCGGCGAATCACCGGGTCTAATCCAGAGGTCGGTTCATCGAGGATGAGGAGTTCTGGTTCGGGACAGAGGGCTCCAATGAGTGCGACCTGGACCCGTTCACCCCGCGAGAGCTGATCCACCTTTCTTGCGTGGTCGAGCCCAAACTGGTCGATGAGTTGGTTCTCCAATTCGGTATTCCAGTGCTTCCTAAAGGAAGCGAGAAATTCGAAGTACTGCTGGATTGTCATCCAGGGGTAAACGGGAACATGGTCGGGAACATAGGATAGTCGACTCTTGATGGAGACGTCGTCTCTTTTGGGATCCATGCCGAAGAGCCGGACGCTTCCCTCGTGAGGGCGAAGGAGATTCAGTAAGCACTTAATTGTGGTCGTTTTCCCCGCGCCGTTTCGACCGAAGAATCCGTAGCATTGTCCCGGAGCGACGTTGAGGCTGAGGCCTTGGACGGCGTCGGTCTTAGCATAGCCGCGGATGAGTCCTTTGATTTCAATGGCTGTGTCATTGGATTTCATAGCTAGGTTGTTACTTTTTGGAGTCTGATTTTGCTCGGAGATCTCGTTTCGAGAAGGTTTTCATTCGTTTACGAACGATATCGAGAAACTCGTCTTCTGAGGCCTGAAGATGATGGGCTTGAACGAGGGCGGCATCGACGGCTTCCTCGAGTAACTTGTTGCGAACACTCTTTTTCAGTGGGGAGTTGCTCTTTGAAATGATGCAGCCAATTCCGGTAATGATCTCGACAATACCCTCTTTCTCTAGTTCGGAGTATGCCTTGGCCACGGTGTTGCGGTTCACTTCGAGTCGCTCAGCCAAGGGCCGGATACCTGGAAGCGAATCTCCCGGGAGAAGGCTGCCCGATGCGGCTGCATACTTGACCTGTTCAGCGATCTGGAGGTAGGCCGCCTTTCCTGAGCGATAGTTAAGTTCGATAAACATGGTGTAGTAGGCTTGGTGTCATATAACACTATGACACCTGTTCGTTCTGTCAACCCTGATTTTTTTGTGGCTGGCTGGGTTGGCCCAAATTTCCAAGCTTGCAGGGTGTTTGCGACGTTGAATTGGCGGTGATCTCATGATTACTATTAGAAGGATGTTAAGAGGGTTGGAGCCAGAAGCGGGTGTGAGGGTATCGGGATGAATCCAATCGTTCATCGAGAATTGCGTCTCGCCTCACGACGGCCTGAAACGTATCGCTTGCGGGCGTGGGCCGTCAGTGTTGGCTTAGTGATTATTGTCTTCTTGCTTCTACTTTCCCGGACCGCAGGAGTCAGTTCGGATCAAACTGGGAGGAATCTCTTGTCGCTACTTGGGCATGCTGCTTTCGTTTTTGTTCTTGTGGTCGGAGCATTTTCAACTTCGGATAGTTTAAGTTCAGAGCACCGGATGGGGACTTTTGGTTTGCTGTTTCTCACGCGATTGAAAGTCGTGCAGGTTGTCTTTGGAAAATTGGCTTCGCATTCCCTAACTTCGTTGTACGGCTTTGTGGCCGTCATACCTCTCCTCGGCTTGCCATCGCTTTTTGGTGGCGTGACCTTTGATCATTTTGCTCGACTCGTGACCGCTTTGCTTTCATGTCTTGTGCTTTCGAGCTGCGTGGGGCTTTTTTCCTCTTCAATCCGTCGCAACGCGAGTGATGCCATGACTCTGACGCTGTTAATCATGCTGTTGCCAACATTTGCGTTGCTTGCTCTGGAAGGCGTTTTCGATCGTTTGGGTGGCTCGGGAGCGTGCTTTGGGGATTTGCTCGGTGCTGTGGGGCCGTATCAGTTTGTATTCAATACTCTCAGCGGCCGCGATTCTGAGTTCTTCGGAGTGTCGGCTCTTTTATATTTTGTTGGGGCGTGGTTCTTTTTTGTCGCGGCTTGTATTTTTTCAAAACGGGCGATCCGAGATGGGCTTGATGCGAATGCGTCGGTGGGGGTAACGGAAAAGTCGAGAGCTGATGCTGATGAGACGGGGCTGCGAATGAATGTTTCCTGGCTTAGACGGCTTAATCGTCAGTGCCCCCGATTGCTTGATGACACTGTCTTCGGACCAGAAGTCCTCAAGTGGCGTGTCTCACGCAGCGTACCTTATCTTCAATTGCCTTGGTTGTTTTTGGGGCTTTATCTGATCGTCTATATAGGATTTTTGTTTCGCGCCGTAGGCAACGATGCAATCGATATCTCGATGGCTCTGCTGCCGCTTCATATTCTCTTCAAGATGCTCGTGGCTGTTGAGGCCTATCGGCGATTCAATGGTGAGCTGCAAGAAGGCTCTTTGGAGTTGCTTTCTGTGACGCCGCAATCGGTCTGTCGCCTCCCTGATTTTTACTTTGAACGCATCGGGCTCGTTTTCCGCAATCAGCGGCGCTTATTGGCGGCCGTGAACCTCATCACCTTGATTCTTCTCTGGTGGCGCGGAGACGTGGGTGGATCGGCTCATTTCGCAATTGCTACCGTTTTTATGGGCGGGATATATCTTCTCTTCCTTGATGTTTCGACCCTCACTTGGTTAGGGCTGGCTGAGGCCCTGAAACATCAAACCCTGGGGCAAGCCATCCTAGCGGTGTTCGTGAAGGTTTTTGTAGTTTCGTGGTTGTCTTGTGTGGCTATCCAGACCTTGTTAATGGGGTTTCTTGGTGCTCGAGCCTTTACTCTAAATGTGAGTTTGGTGATTTGGATGGGGGGAATGTTTTTGCTAAATCGGAGATGGCGCAACACGGCAGAAGGTGCGGTGAGGCACACATTTTGTGAGCGTGAATTCACGGTTTAGTTTTTGTTGTCTCGGTCGAAAGAATCTTTGGCGGATTGGATGGTGTTAACTAATGACAGTTCGAGGAAAGCTGTTGTATAGTCAGTGTATGAAGACTGACGGAGAGCAGGAATCTAAAGCAATCTCAGATCAGGACGCCAAGCGACCGAAGAAAGAAACCACGACTCCAAGCAAGGAGGATCAGATGGCTGATTGGGAGGAAGCCCTTAAGAACGACGATTGGGGCCATCAACCCTGCTAGTCGGTTTTGCACTTGGCGATTCGTGTTTCGTTCTTCCAGTTTGGATGGAGGAAGCCGTAAGGCGGATTGGTGTGGGCCCCTGAAGTATCATTTCGGGAATTGATTATCCTGAGTGATTGAAATCAATGAGGACTAAATGTTGATACTGAAGAGGTGGGTATTTTGTTGCTTGTGCTTCGCGACGCTTTCGGCGGCCGAACCAAGCGAAGAAGATTGGGGCTTTATGAAGGCGTTCCCTCGGATGTTACGGGAAGAAGTGCCTCAGGTCCGGCTTGGTGGTAGCCGTGGAGGGCTAGGTACGGCTACCCTCGAGGAAAGTATTCTAGGGTATCGAAACGCGGTTTATGTCATTAAGAGTGCCGATGGGTTTGCACCTGAATTGATTAAGACAGCCGTTGATGGATGGTTCAATAACAAGTTTGCAAGCGTGTCGAGCAGTCAAATGGGTTCAAGAGAGAATGGGGCTTTTTCTTGCGAATGGCCCTATCACCATAAGAAATCTGGGATCGTAGGGCGGCTCACTATTTAGTTTCCTGATACCAGTGCAACATCGATGAAGATGATCGTGACGATCGATGAGCGGAAGAAGAAAGAATAAGACGACGTCAGGCTCCCCCGGTCTAGCTTCGATATTGTGCGAGTGCTTGAATTCTCGGTCCCAATCTTCATTTCCAAACGATTGAGGTTGTTTTCACCTCAAATCAACCAAGATGGGCGCGGCGTGATCCCGATGGATGAGTTCCTTCACTCTCATCTGTTCCCATTTTGGGGATCCGTGGTTAGAAAAGCCTTTCCTCAGTTTTCTCATCAGGTGATCTTGATCGCGTATTTCAGTAATCCTGACGTGAGATCCTCGAGTAGATGCCTGCGTCCACTGGAAACATTGGAGAACTCATTTTTTACGTATCCTTGTCTCGTCCTTGTTGGCGAAAGGTGGACAAGTTTCATCGGGACGCTATTCTCGCGATACAAGCGATTGAGAGTGAAATGATCGGAAAACGACTAGCGCATTACGAAATCACTGCCGAGCTAGGGCACGGGAGTATGGGAACGGTGTATCAAGCGGTGGACACCCGACTTGACCGTGAAGTGGCGATCAAATTGTTACCGGCTGTTTTCGCTCATGATGAGGATCGATTGGCAAGATTCGGGAAAGAGGCCAAGGTGCTGGCGTCCCTTGATCATCCAAATATTGGAGCCATCTTTGGAGTCGAATCTCTCAAGGGGCAGCGGGGGCTAGTTCTGCAACTCGTAGAGGGGGAGACGCTCGCAATGCGAATCGCCAAGGGGCCGCTCGAGATGGGCGTGGCACTAGAGATTTGTAAACAGATCGCGGATGCGCTTGCTGCCGCGCACGAGCGTGGTGTGATTCATCGCGATCTGAAACCTGCGAACGTCAAGATTGTTGACGATCGTACGATCAAAGTCCTGGATTTTGGCTTGGCCAAGCTCAGCGTTGATGATCCCGAATCCAAACTTGGCCAAGTGATGGCCTCAACGGATTCGGCTATTTCTACAGTTGCCTCGGAGTCGAATAAGACGGTAGGGCTGCTTGGCACCCCGGCTTATATGAGTCCCGAGCAGGCTCGCGGCCTGATGATTGATCAAGGGACGGATATCTGGGCCCTTGGGTGTTGCTTATTTGAGATGTTGTCGGGGACGAAACCCTTTGAAGCAGACACCACTGACGAGCTTCTTGACCTGGCTTTGAAGCAAGAACCTAACTGGGCAGCTCTGCCAGCAGAAACACCCCCAGCAGTGCTCACCTTACTTCGGCGGTGCCTGGAACGAGAACCGCATCGCCGTCTCAGTAGCGCCAGCGACATATCGCTTACCTTGGAAGAAGTGAGTCATATTTCTCGCCGTGGGGGATCCTTAATGGGGGTTGATTCCGGTTCTCACGCAACGGCCAAGTCGAGAGGGATTTTGGCGATCTACGGCAAGGTCGCTGGCTTCGTTGTTCTCGCTCTAGGGTTCGCCTATGGGCTTTTTAGTTTGGTGCTGTCTCTTATACACATCTCCGAGCCCACGA
>CAJXVR010000150.1 GCA_913061285.1 uncultured Verrucomicrobiota bacterium
GTCAGATGTGTATAAGAGACAGAGCGAGCATCGCTGCCCCAAAAAAAGGAGAGAGAATTGTGCTCCTAGGAAACGGACTTGGAGAGCGGATGATACAATACGGTTATTTCGAAACCGAACTTCAGTTGCGATTCCCTGATCAATCATTGGTTATCCGAAACATGTGTCATCCAGCATTCACACCAGCCTTCCGGCCTCATCCCTCACGGAAATCACAATGGGCATTTCCTGGGGCAGAGACGCTCCGACCTGAAAACAAGATCCATAGTGGAGTCGGACACTACCCAGCACCGGATGAATGGCTAACGACGCTAAAAGCTGATACCATCATTGCCTTTTTCGGATTCAACGAATCGTTTGATGGGCCGAACGGCATTCAGAAGTATAAAGAGGAATTACGGGCTTTCATCAAACACACATTGGCCCAAAGCTACAATGGGCACTCCGCACCCAATTTGATTCTCGTTTCCCCTATTGCCTTCCAAGATCTATCAGCACGATTCGATCTCCCCGACGGTGTCGAAGAGAACGCCAACTTGGCTCTCTATAGCGGAGCCATGAAAGAGATCGCTGCTGAAAGCAGACTCCATTTCGTCGATCTATTCAGTACAACCACCAGCTGGTTTTCTGAAGCCCCCACCCAACTCACCGTCAACGGCGCCCACCTCAACGAGCTTGGCTATCAAAAGTTGGCACCGGAACTCGCCAACGGCATCTACGGCATTCATAGCCCGGGAGCAGAGCCTTACCGGGCCAAGGTTCATTCGGCCGTGAACGACAAGAATTGGTTTTGGTTCAATGACTATCGAATGCTCAACGGAGTCCATTCCTATGGCAGGCGTTGGAAACCTTTCGGCGATTTCAACTACCCGGAAGAGATCGAAAAACTACGCCAACTAACAGAGATTAGAGATCAAGCAATCTGGCAGGCATTGGAAGGTAAGGACTTCGATACAGCCGGGGCTGACAAGCAAACTCGCAAGCTCTCCCCCGTGGCTACCAACGCAGAGGAACGCCGAAAGAACGTCTACCAATACGGTCAGGATGCCCTCGATACAATCACCGTCGCCGAAGGGTACAGAATTGAGTTATTCGCCTCGGAACGCGAATTCCCTGATTTGGCCAATCCGTGCCAAATGTCATTCGACAATGAGGGACGACTCTGGGTCGCCACCATGCCTAGTTACCCACATTTTAAACCAGGTGACCCAAGACCCGACGACAAGCTGTTGATTTTGGAGGACACGAATAATGACGGTAAGGCTGACAAATCAACCGTCTTTGCTGACGGACTGCATGTCCCGGTTGGATTCGAATTCGCCGCGGAAGGGGTTTACGTCTCCCAATCCCCCAACCTCATTCTTCTAAGAGACACCGATCAAGATGGCATCGCAGATTCGCGAGATATTGTTCTCACCGGGTTCGACACTCACGATACCCACCATGCCATCAGTGCCTTCTGTGCTGATCCCTCGGGTGCTTTCATGATGTGCGAAGGGGTTTTCCATCATACCAACGTGGAATCAGCCTATGGGCCTGTTCGTGGTGTCAATGGTGGTTTTTACCGTTTCGCGCCTCAACGGCAACATCTAGAACGAACGGTCCAAACCAACATTCCGAATCCTTGGGGTGTTGCCTTTGACGAATGGGGTCAGGATTTCTTCCTCATCACATCCGGCACGGATATGCATTGGATGTTGCCGGTTGAAGTCAAAGCAAAGTACGGCGTCTCGACAAGAGGCACCGAAAACCTCATTGAAAAAGATCACCGCGTTCGCCCTACCTCTGGACTGGAATTCGTTTCAAGTCGCCATTTTCCAGAGGAAGTTCAGGGTGATTTCATTCTCAACAATAGCATTGGATTCCTCGGAGCAAAGCAACACACCATCGAAGATGATGGCACAGGCTATAAGAGCCAGCATCGTCAGGATCTCTTCACCTCCACCGATCCGAATTTCCGTCCTGTCGATCTCGAATTTGCGCCCGACGGCTCTCTTTATGTCGTAGACTGGCACAATCAGCTCATTGGTCACATGCAACATTCGGCTCGCGATCCGTTGAGAGATCATGCGCACGGTCGGATCTACCGCATCACCTACCCCTCAAGACCGCTCGTCAAACCTGCCAAGGTGGCCAATGCGAAGGTGGAGGAACTTCTGGAAAATCTAAAGCTACCCGAATACCGCACACGATATCGGTCACGAAGAGAGTTAAGAAATCATCCTAGCGAGATCGTAGTTCAAGCGGTAAGTCGCTGGGTCAATCGACTGGACAGAGAAGCCCCAAGCTACGAACGCTATTTACTTGAAGGCCTTTGGGTGACATGGGGAGCAAACAAAGTGGACACCGACTTGCTACGAAACCTACTTCAAGCGGAATCCTTCAAGGTCAGAGCAGCAGCCGTTCGCGTTTTACGATACAATACCCGCCTATTCAGCGATCACGTTTCGCTCTTGAAACAGGCCGCGAACGACCCCGAAGGGAGGGTTCGACTCGAAGCAATCATTGCTGCGTCATGGATTGATAATCACGGGGGACTTGAGGTCGTTGAAACGGCAGAAAAACATTCTCTTGATAAGTGGACTAAACGAGCATTCGAAACCGCAAAAGCAAATCTGAGCGGCAACGAACCGGTGTTCGAGACGGCGAAACTATCTGCTCCAAGCCATCTTTCCGGAACAGCTCAAGCACTTTGGATGAAAGGGGCTGAGATCTACAAGCGCGATGGCCACTGTGTCACCTGTCATCAACCGAACGGCCAAGGACTCCCCGCTGCTGGATTCCCTCCATTAGACGGCACACGCTGGGTCAACGGCAACGCCGAACGACTTATTAAACTTACTCTCAACGGACTCCATGGCCCTATTGAGGTTAAAGGGAAAAAATATCCTGGATTCGTTCCCATGACCCAATTCAAGGGACTCTTGAACGACGAGGAACTTGCAGCTGTGCTGACGTACGTGAGAAATTCGTTCGGAAACAAAGCCCCGGAAATAACTAAGGACGCAGTCCAGAGAGTTCGAGAAGAGACAAAGCAAAAGGCCGGATTCTGGTCACCTGCAGAGTTAGAAAAGCTCTACCCTACGGAGTAATATCACTACGCGACGAACGCATGAGGACCAATCAGTCTCTGCGTGCGTTCGTCTTCATTTCTCATTAATCCACTGCGCCTTCGCAGCCACAGTCCTCTTTGTGATCTCGATTGCTACGAGACCTCAGCGAGAATCCGCCGATATACAGAAACCGTTAGACGGGCATTTTCCTTCCAACTATGCGCTCGTCGATACGCTTCAAAGTCAAATAGCGCCTCCCCATCGAGAGCATCAATGAGTTTGGTCATTCCCAGACAGATGGCTTCTGCGGTATCATCATCACACACGGTTCCAATCTCATATTGCGCCACAGTCTCAGCCAGCGTTGGAGCGGGAGTCGCGAGAACCGGACAAGCGAAATGCATGGCTACGTTCAAAACACCACTCTGAGATGTGAAATCGGTTCGATAAGTCAAACAGGCAAAGTCTGCAAGCTGATAGAACTCGCCAACCTCTTCGGTCTCAATAAAGCTATCCAATAGTAGCACGTCATCCCCAAGGCCCAATCGCTCAACCAAGCCCTGGAGCGATTCCCGCGAAGAAGGACCTGATTCAGTCATTTTTCCCGCCACAATCAAGAAGGGCCGACGATTCTTGAGGAGCCCGAGTGCACGAATTAATTCCGGCACATTCTTATCATCTCTAACCATTCCAAAGCACAGTCCCACCGTTCGGTTACTGGGTATCTTTAGTTTCCGTTTCAGAGAGTCCACGTTTGCTCCTGTCTCGGGAAAAGCAAAGTCCCCCATTGGCACGATGTGACTGGTCTGTTCTCCGAGGCGTCCAAAACTCATCAAATCGCGTCTTTGCAGCGTACTATGAACGAACAGGGCATCCGCATCTCGATAGAATTGGGCAAGCCAATATTCCTCCCAGGCCCGATTAAGAATTGCCTTCGCTCTCCGAACATCATGGGCTGTCGCCACAATTCTAAAGCTTCCGTAACAAGCCCAGAGTCGCCAGAAGGGATAAGTCAGGTGATTGATATTCGAAAAATGAATCACATCAACTTCCGATTGTTTTGCCCGCCAAAGGCAGCAAAGAGGATTGATCCATTGAGCTAGTAAGAACCGAATACGCCGCACCCAAGAAATCCGGTGCCCTACAGCAAACAAACGAGGCCAGATCGGATAGGAAGAGGAATCGCGATGATGAAAATCAGGACTGCAGGCAACTTCTACCTCAACACCCGGCTCTTGGTGAAGAGCAGTTGCCAGCTCATGCGTATAACGACCGATACCTCCCCCCGGAAAAAACTGATAGAACAAAATCTTCACCAGAGATCAAAACCTTCCTGCTGCTGATATGTCGCAATCAGCTTTTCCACGTGGTCACTCACACAGAATTTTTTCCTGACTAACTCAATCCCCCTTCGTCCCATGACCATTCGCAGCTTGGAATCAGATAGGAGTGCCTTGACCCGCTCAGCCATCTGAGTTACATCATTCCGGGGCACGAGGTAGCCAGTTTCGCCATCCACCAGCCAATCACTGACCCCTCCGACGTCAAAACCTACGACTGGAATCCCTCGCGCCATCGCTTCAATGCCGACAATACCAAAGGGCTCTGCCCACAGTGAGGGGAACAACACGGCACTCGCCTGCTCAACAATTCTGGCAACATCGTTTCTACCGAGCCATCCCGTCAAGCGAATCCGTTCGTGGCAGCCTAAGCGTTTGGACTCTCGTTCGATCAAAGTCTTCATCGATTGATCTGGATCCCCTACGATCGTTCCAGTTACCCCCTTAGGCAACAAACTCAAAACCTCAAGAAATGGAACGATTCCCTTGATCTCCCGAACCCTGCCAAGGAAGAGAATCGATGAATGTTTCTTCGCCGAAGGCGGTTCAACAGCGGGTGCAATCGGACAGAAATAGTGAGCCACGCAAAGCGACGATGGCATCGATGTGGCCCTTGAGAAGCGCTCAGCAACAAATTGACTATTAGCCAGCACGGATTGAAACCTTCCGGCATGCCGCTGGACGTATTTCACCCGCTTGAGATAGGCTAGACCTGCGGGCAGCCTTGGTGTCTGGCATCCGCGGACGAGACCGATAGGAAAACAAGCGACCGAACATGTTCTCTCACAGATGTTCCTTGATCGCCTATAAAAGAAGCCTGAGGAAGGGCACATATAGCGGTAGTCATGCAAGTGAAGCACGGTTGGCCCATGATTTAAACATGCGTCAATCACTCCCGGATTATATACACCATGTACATGACAGACATCGGGTTCGAATTTTGAGATTGCCTCAGCCATCTCCTGCCGTCCTTTCGAGTGGTTCCTCAAAGCCACAGAAGAAATCGATGGAACAGAATACGTTGTCGACCAAACGGAAGGATCGCCACTCCCATAAGCAATTCCAATCTTATGCCCCCTGGAGCTCAACTCTCGCGCCAATGATAGTAGGTAAACCTCGACACCACCTTTCAATGCCAAATGATCGTTGATGTGTAAGATTTTCATAACCTAACCAGCCTCACGTGTCGGTGAGACACGAAGAGAGTGATTGATGAAGACAAAAACCGCAATATTCATCCTTGTCCGCTCTCTCTTCAAGCCCCCTCAAAAAAGTATAGTCTCTTCTACCAGCACATTTTCCACGGAACCAAGCGAAGGGTCGTCCAATTGAAATTCCATTGCGGTCGAGCCAGAGTAGCCTTACCCTCCGCAAGCAAGAAATTGAAGATTCGACTACTAATAATACTCGTCGGAGCTATCACGGCGGCGGGCGTCATTCACTGGTTTCAAGAACAGGACCGGACAAAACAACGGGGTAGATTTCGCGAACGGTTTCAAGAGTCTGGACCTCGGGATAGAAATGCATCTCCACCGCCCCAACGCGGCGGACAGCGCAGTCCCGGCGGCATGCAGGTAGTCAAATTGAAAGCCCAGTTCGACCAAGACGGCGACTCAATCCTCGATGACAACGAACGAGCTCGAGCGCTGAAGTTTATCAAGGAAATGCGAACCACGAACCGAGGCTTCCCAGCATTCTCCACCTCGACAGAAAACCTCCCGAGGCCCGGAGAAACGATTAACCCCAGCGAGATCTCAGCCCCTCAAATAGAACGTCTCTACGATGAAAACACGATTCACACTCTATTCATCGATTTCAACGATCAGGAATGGGAATCCGAACTTGAAGCCTTTTGGAAGACGGATGTCGATGTCCCAGCTCAACTGATTGCCAACAATACCACGATCGGCAACGTCGGCGTTCGATTTCGAGGCACGTCATCCTTCTTTACAGTGAACTCGGGCATGAAACGATCGTTCAACATCGCAATCGACCATACAGACCCAGATCAACGATTCTTCGGTTACAAGACCCTCAATCTCCTGAACAGCCACACCGATCCATCCTTCGTACGAAGCATTCTCTTCAATCACATTGCAAGCCACTACATCCCCGCGGAGAAAGTCAATTTCGTAAAGCTAGTCATAAATCGGGAAAACTGGGGGATCTATATTAATTCGCAACAGTTCAACAAAGACTTTCTCGACGAGTGGTTTGGCACCAAGAAAGGCATTCGATGGAAGATGCTACCCAATCCACGAGGAGGAAATGGATTCAATTTCGAAGGGACAAGCCCAGTGCCCTATCAGAACCGTTATATTATGAAATCAAAAGGAGGAGATGCTGAGTGGGCCAAACTCATTCGGGTTTTCAAAATCCTCCACGATACCAACTCCGACGAACTCATCGACGCGCTTGAACCCGTGTTTAATATCGATCGAGCACTATGGTTCTTAGCGCTCGAGAACGTCTTTATCGACAACGATGGCTACTGGGCTCGGGCTAGCGATTTCGCAATGTATATGGACAACAATGAGCGGCTTCACATGATTCTGCATGACAGCAACGAAACGTTCCAACGCCAAGCTGGCCGCAATCAAAGCAAGCAGCAGGGAACGCACCTTGATCCGCTTTTTGGACTCAACGATAAAAGCAAACCGCTCATCCACAAACTTCTAAACGTCCCAACACTCCAAGCACGCTATCTAGCACACGTTAGAACCATTCGGGACGAATGGCTTGATTGGGACCTCATTGCCCCCCTAGTGCGCCACTACCACCGGCTGATCGATGATGAAATAAGACAGGACACTCGAAAACATGACAGCTACGAATCATTTCGAAACTCCCTAACCGAGGAAACCGAAACACAGGGTCCTCGAGGACCACGCAATCGCATCAGTCTAAAGCGCTTCATCGTGGAGAGAAGTCGTTACCTTGATCAGTATCCGCCTCTTGCTAAAGCTCCACCACAGATCGAAGGCGTTGAGGCTCACGGCGAGAAGGGAGAGTCCATCATTCCAGGTGAAGCGGTCGAGGTGCGAGTCACAATGCACCATGCCAACACAAACTTTCAGGCTATGCTCTATTTCAGCGACCGAAAACATATCGCCTTTAAAAAAATCGCCATGAAACGCGATGGGAATAGAACCTTTCTCGCCTCAATCCCACCCAGAGGCGCTGGACAGAAAGTACACTACTACGTTGAGGTTAGCGACGTTCAAAGCAAGACCATGAGCTTCGCCCCACCCACAGCTGAGTTTTCACCCATGTCCTATCGGGTGGAGCCTCCGATCGCAAAAACGCCCCCCATCCTCATTAACGAAATCATGCCCAGCAATACAGCCACGATCGCTGCCCCCGACGGTGACTTCGACGATTGGATTGAGCTCAGAAACATGACTCCAACTGCGATCGACCTCACTGGTTACTACCTAAGCGATAACGATAAGAATCCGAAAAAATGGCGCTTCCCAGAAAACTCGACCATCTCTGGTAATGGCTATCTTCTTATCTGGGCAGACGAAGACGGAAACGCTGCAGCGGCAGGTCTCCACGCCAATTTTAAACTTTCACGAAAGGGCGAATCCGTTTCTCTCTATGATCGAGATGAACAAGACAATCGGCGGCTTGATCGGATCGTATTCAAGTCCCTCGACAGCGATCAGGCGTGGGGGAGAAACCCCAATGAAATCACCCAGTTCCGCATTCAGAAACAGCCAAGTCCCGGCACAAACAATCTACCAACAGCAACCCGCTAACCACCCGAGTAGGCCTGCTCACAAGGCTCCAAAATGAACCCTTCAAAAACGACAATGCAAGACCGTTTCAAAGCCCTAATCACAAACGGAATCCTCCTCACCCTTCTCCTTTGTTCACCTCATTACCCTGTTAACGCACAAGGCGGCGACGCTCCAAAATCGGGCCTCCCATTCGCTGATGGAGATCGCATCCTGTTCTTAGGAGACAGCATCACCCAAGACGGTCGCTACATCTCGATGATCGAGACCTATCTTTGGGCACGCTATCCGGCTCACAATTTCACAATCATCAACATGGGCGTTAGTGCTGAAACAGTGTCCAACACGACCGAACCAGGGCATGCACGAAGACCGTGGGTCCACGACAGAGTCGAGCGGGCTCTTGAGATTTCCAATCCTGACTGGGTCTTCATCTGTTACGGGATGAACGACGGAAATTACTTCCCTCCTCGGAGGGACATTCAACAAGCATACACCAGACAAATGGGACGTCTCTTGGAGCGCATTGAGCCAACCAGGGCACAGATTATCCTCCTCTCGCCACCGCCCTTTGATCCCGTTAGTAAGCCCAGCCGAAATCTCCTTCCCCCGGGAGAACCCGTCTACGGCTACTCTAAAACATATCAACTCTACGACGACACCCTCGTCACTCTCGGCGGCCTCGCACTGGGTAAATTTGGCGATCATGTCGAACGCTTTATCGACATACATACCCCAATCCAAAACTATATCACCTCAGCTCGGGCCGTAAGCCCAGCCTATAAATATGGCGATGGTGTCCACCCGCCAATCGACGGACACCTCGAGTTCGCCCTAGCGATTCTCGAAGGGCTGGGTGAAGATCGGGCGATGGCCTACGATCTCCTTCACCAACTCACAGGCGTCACCTTAGTCGGCAAAAAACCATCCGTCACCGTAACGAACGGGCAGGAAGGACTCATCAAAAAAATCGCCGCACGATTTAGAACCCTCAGCAAGACCTACCGCGATCACACCCGAATTGAAACCCGGTCCAAAGCTGCAAGTCTCGAAGAACAGCTCCAAGGTGCAGACCAGTCAGAGGCCAGCATACGCGAACAAATTCAGTCAATCTTACGAAAACACGCTCACTAGGCCACAGCGAGAATCGATGTCCGGCCTAAGGCCCATAGAAAATCCATTGTTACGCGAGCCCCTTCCCTTGTGAACGATTCAAAACTAGTGTCAGAACGAATCGTACGGAGCTACGAGTTGGACTCCTTTGGCCATGTCAACAATGCCGTCTATCTCCAGTACTGTGAGGGGGCACGGAATGACTATCTCAAGCAACGAGGAATACAGTTTTCGAATTTTCGAAGCTGGAACGTAGGCCCGGTTCTCTACCACGCAGCAGTCGATTACAAACGACAAGCAAGAGCTGACGACCTCCTTCATATCGAGGGCATCCTCACATTCAAAGGCAAGACGCGATTCCACATCGAACACAAGATGATCAGGCAATCCGATCAGGCACTCGTATGTGCGGCGAGCCTAGACTTTGCCTTTGTCAACCTCACCACCCAACGCCCGTGCAAGGTCCCGGAAGAGTTTCTCAAGGCCTTTCGCGTCATGTCGCCAAATTCATAGCAAACTCCCTCCGCTCAATGCCACTCAGACTATCGTTGATAAACGGGCAGAATCTGATGAGCTGGAGTTAATGATAACACCGCGAGGGATGTCGTATAAGCGTTCCCAAACACGGCATCACCACGCCTTGGCTCAGCCGGCCACGAACCGTCAGCCCTTTGGGAAATCAGGAGAGTCTCGCATAGCGGAGGGAAGAAGCCTCGCCAAAAATGGCCCCCAAGCTGAGCCATGGCCTGGCTACAATAATAAGCACTGTAGAAAAACCGATCTCCCGTACCAATCCCGCCACCAAAGGCTCGAAACGGATGGGCCAACAACCACTGGCCTGCACTCTTAGCCATTTCTGTCTCGTGACGCCCGGCCATTGACTGGCACAGGATCCCGACACCAACAACCCCTCGGCTCGACTTCCGGTCCCCCCCAATGAGTGAGTAGCGAAAAACCTGCTGCTGAGGATCCCAGCAACGATCCACAAAGGCCATCGCTTCATCGATCTGCACGGGCAGAACATCAAACTCTGCATTCTTAGCTGCTCTTAGAAACATCAAATACCACCCCGTCACGGAAAGATCGGAATCCGTACTTTGATTTGTCCAGCGAAGCCGCACGTAGCGCCAGCCACCAAAATCCTCCGCGTAGCGCTTCGGTCGGGTCTGGAGTTGCCTCGAGAATTCCAAGGCTTTAACAACGACCGTTTCGATCCGTCGAGACTGCTCTTCCCCGGCCATGCCATAGGCCTCACAGAGCATCAAGCCAGCGATAGCATGATTGTAGCTCGCCCCATGCGAGGGGGCCTTATCAACATGACGTCCACCGACTGCCCCTTGACAGAGCAATCCTTCTTGGTCCTGGCAACTGAGCACGAAATCAATTGCCCTTACAAGCACCTGCCCATAACGCCCCACACCAGGCACGTGCCCTCGAGCCATAAAGGCCATCACTCCGAGACTCGTTACCGCAGGCTGAGCAGCGGTAATGGACACAAAGGAACCATCCGGTTCCTGCTGGGCAGACAACCACTCCAAGGCTTCATCAATTGACCGATCAATACGAGTCCATTCTGTCTGAGGAAAAACCGATGACAGGTCATCGGAACCAGGGTCCTGCAAATGAGGTGCCTCTTGAGCGAAACCCGAGAAAGAAAGTGTGAACAGTATGAAAAGCGAGTCGAAGAATCTAACGAATCGCATGGCCACAGCGACTACCGTTGATAGACAGGCAAAAGCTGAAGCGGGGGCGTCAGGGTGAGAACCGCGATCGCCGTTGTGTAGGCATTACCAAATACCGAATCCCCACTCAACGGCTCGCTTGGCCAATCGCCTCCTCGACGTTGGGTCGATAAGAGCATCGTAGCCAAGCCAGGAAAATAGCGATTCCAATACTCTCCTCCCAACTGAGCCATCGCTTGGCTACAATAATACATACTATAGAAGTATCGTTCGCCACTTCCCACCTGTCTTCCAAATTTCTTGAAGGGATTCGACAATAAAGATTCTCCCGCTTTACGAGCAATCTCAGTCTGGTGATGCCCTGCCATAGACAAGGATAGAATGCCTACCCCGATCATTCCACGACTCCAACGACGCTCACTCGACACCTTGGTGTAGTAGAACACTCGCTTCTGCTCATCCCAGCAACTGTAGACATAACGCATTGCCTCATCGATCTGTTCCTTGGGAACATCAAACCCAGCATTCTTTGCTGAGCGCAGGAACATCAATTGCCAGCCGGTAACGGATAAGTCTGAATCAGCATACGCCCCCCCGCGATCATGGAGGTAGCGCCACCCACCAAGATCCTGAGAATGGCTTTTTCGCCGAACCTGCAATTGGCGAGTAAAATTTAGCCCTTTCACAATCACGGCACGGATTGCCCGAGCCCGCTTGCTATCGGTCATGCCATACACCTCGGTCAACATTAGACCGGCGATAGCATGATTGTAGGTTGCCGCCTTGCTGGGATGTTTAGACCGATGCGATCGACCTGGGTCTGCAAAAGTGAAAAGACCGTCACTTCTCTGGGTGCGAACCACAAATTCAATGGCTCGATCGAGCATCTCTCCGTACGGTCCTTCTCCAGGAAGATGCCCTCGGGATAGAAACGCCATCACACCCAAACTGGTAACGCCAGGCTGCCCCATTGCCGGAGAATGAAAGGAACCGTCGCGATCCTGATTCTGCGCAAGCCATTCAAGCCCTCGATCAATGGATTGTTCGACGCGATTCCAGCTCTCCGGAGTCAACGCATCAGAAAGAGATGGGCCAACAGAAGTGTCATCGAGAGATCCTTGAGCCAACGCACAAAGACCGATCGAGAATACTAGAATGATTGAGAGCCTTAACATAAAACAAACCTCCTCCTGTTTACATTTGGCACTCTCAATAAGTTTCAGTTTTTCGAGTTCGGATTGGTGTAACGGTAATTGGACACCGAACCTGCGCTTATGTTGAAAAATACTCGGCAATCATAAGCAACGCTAAGAATCAGCGAGGGCCCTTTGAATCAAACGTCGTCCATCTTCTGGGAAATGGAGCTCCAAGGCCCACTTACGCCCCTCTTCGGACATCTTACCCCAAGTCTTGCGAAGAATCCCAATCATGCGTTCCTCAGGCACCTTTTTGAGGAACGTACTAAATTCAAATTCTAGAAAGGTGAGACAGAGCGCATCTTCAAGCACTTGCACGTCGCCACCACCAGCAAGTCCCTTTTTCAGATTCAAATCGCTAACGGTCTGAATCATTTCCTCGTCGTACCCAAGATCGCAGAGAAGCTTAGAAGCCGTGGCGGCGTGAAACTTTTTTAACTCTTGGCGCCATTTGAGATATCCCACCCTAGTTTTCGGATAGCTATCCCGAGGCATCTCCCAGCGCTTGATATGTTGACACCGACTCGCCAAGCGCAAGGACTCTGATGCGTCCGGACGGAGCTTCTCGACCCAAGCCGAAACACGTTGAGCATCCACGAGCTCATGAGGACGCCTTTCCCCCTTCACTTCCTCAATATTGGGATCCCCGGCATTCGCACTATCAAAGGCGGCAATTGCCTTTTCAAATCTAGATTCCATTCCCATCTATAATCTGTTCACTTTCTACGCCAAACAAAAAATTTTCCACGAGGTCACAAATATTCCCTCAAAATGATCAGGCAGACCAAGCAAGGTCTCCTCACCATCGTCCTTCGGAGAAAACCCGATACCGTTGAGAAAAAAAGACCACACCCCGTTAGAAACGGAACGTGGTCTTTCAAAATTAAACGGAGAGAGGCTTACGCTTCGCTCGTTTTCTCAGCGGGCTCAGCAGCTGCCTCTTCGGTTGCTGCCTGATTGATGCTATCAATCTTCACTCGCAACTGAGCCGTTATCTCGCCATGGAGACGAAGATCAACAAGATGCTCACCCAGAGTCTTGATAGGGCTCTCAAGATGAATCTTGCGTCGATCCACATCAACGTCAAATTGTTGCTTCAGCTCGGTAGAAATATTTGCTGCCGTGACCGATCCAAAAAGACGTCCGTCCTCGCCGGTTCTCACCTGCAGGCTCAAGAGTAACTTAGAGAGACTCCCTGCAAGCTCATTCGCTGCATTGAGCTCTCGTGACTCACGAGCTACTTTGCGGGCTTTCAACACCTCAAGCTGCCGCTTGTTTGCAGCAGTCACCGGAATTGCTAGACCTTCCGGAATCAAGTAGTTCCGGGCGTAGCCAGCGGCTACCTGCACCTGGTCGGATTCTCCCCCCAAACCGCTGATCGGTTTTACCAGTATTACCTCAGTTTTTGCCATAATCTCGAATAAAAGTTAAAATAGTGATTTGTCGTTTAATCCCGTAAGAGTGCCCCATTCTCAAAATGGCACATCATCTTCCTCTGGTGGCGGAACAGCCCCGGCAGCCGGACTTCCGGATGCCGCTGGAGGTGCAGAGCGGTAGCTCTGTTGAGGAGGCGCGGAGGGCGCCGGAGCACCACCGCTATCTCGACCTTGCGCAGAATCTAGGAACCGAAACACCTCAAGTACAACACCCAAACGACTTCTTTTCTGGCCCGTCTGCTTATCTTCCCACTGATCCATCTTGAGACGTCCCTCCACCAAAATGGGACGCCCTTTCCTCAAATACTGACCGATCGTTTCAGCCTGCTTTCCGAAAGCATCAACATCCACAAAGGTCACTTCCTCGCGCGTTTCGCCCGTTTCTGTCCGCCAACTTCGATTGACGGCCAGAGAGAGCTTAGCGATCGCTGTTCCGGATGGAGTATAGCGAAGCTCGGGATCTCGGGTAATGTTCCCGACGAGAATGACTTTGTTAAAGGATGCCATCGGAACCCCGTCTATTCAGCGCTAGCAACCTCTGTGACTGGCACAGGATTGGGATTCGCAATCTGAATTGATGAACGGAATACGTCCTCATTTTCCGCCAAAGCAGCCTGAAGAGCACGAAGTCCATCTATTGAAATCTCGAAAATGACGGAAAAATAGAATCCGCTCTTATATTTTTTGCTAGCAACTCGAGCGAAGGACTTGGTCTCTAACCGATCCACCGTTTCCACAGTCCCACCTGCATCCGTAATGCTAGCCGAGACACCGTCGATCATCTTATCAACACTGTCTTCGTGGCCTACGCTGTTTAGGATAAATAACCCGTCGTATCGTTTCACGATTTCTATTTTTTTCTTTTGTCTAACGTTATCCGGCCATTGAAGCGGTTCATCGCCACCTCAAGCCCATCGGAAAAAGCTAACTGAACCTGATCTACAACACGGTCCAGGACTTGTTCCATTAATTCCATTTCGCCCGGCTCAAATTTGCCAAGCACATGGCTATGTAAGACGCCAGCCGTCTGGCGTCCAATTCCGAGTTTCAATCGCGCAAAATCGCTGCCACCGACAAACTCGGAAATTGACTTCAGTCCGTTATGGCCTCCACTACTGCCGCGGAGGCGCAACCGGATGGCACCAAGATCAAGGTCTGCATCATCAACGATTACCAGCAATTGACTTAGCTCAATCTTGTAGAAAGACAGCATCTTACTCACGGACTTACCGCTGGCGTTCATGAACGTCTGCGGCTGCGAGAAAATCACTGCCTTCCCATCAAAACTTGCTCTGCCAACCAAAGCATTAAACTTCGGCTCCGGCTTCAATTTACAGTCAAACTGTTCACAGAGCCGATCAATGGCGAGGAACCCCGCATTGTGACGAGTATTCCTATACTGAGCCCCTGGATTCCCTAGGCCCACAACCAGAAAAGCATCTTGCACAGCTAGAAGCCAGTCATGGCACCCATCCAGACTGAAGCATCAAGCGTCAGTCCGAACACTCAAGAAGGCTATTTCTTCTTCTTGTCGTCTTCGCCTTCTTCATCGGTCGCATCGGCCTTGACGCGAGGCTCTGTGATCGTAATCACTGGAATCTCTTTCGCGCCCAAGATTTCAACGCCTTCAGGCAAAGGAATCTCGCCAAGATGCATAATGTGCCCTGCTTGAAATTCTGTCACATCAATCGAAATGACTGCCGGCAGGTCTTTGGGTAGTGCCTTGACCTTGGCCTTGAAAAGAACGTGTTCCAAGGTTCCGCCAGAAGTTTTAACGCCGACGGCTTCTCCGAAGGTTTCGATCGGAACCACAACCGTCACGGACTCCTCAGCATCAACCTTGTGAAAATCCACGTGTAACACCTGCCCAGTTAAGGGGTGATGTTCGACCTCTTGAATCAAAGCCAAATGAGTGCTACTGGAACCGCCGCCGATACTAAGATCAACGAGCACATTCTCAGAAACAGAATGATGAACGAGGTGTTCAAATTCTTTTCTCGAAATATCAATGACGGCCGGGTCGGTTCCTTTACCATAAAGGACACCGGGGATTCGGCCATTCGCTCGCACCTTCTTCATCTGGTTCCGGCCCAGGACGCTGCGAGTTTCTGCACTTAGTGGAACTGCTTCCATGTTCTATTCAACTGAATCTATCAACACCAATAGAGCCATCAACTCGTCATCCCACCGTTCATTCTAAACAACGATGTGACCGAGGAATTACTATTAATTCGCTTGATGGCTTCCCCAAGTAACGCTGCTACCGACAGAGTCGTAACTTTAACACCCTCGACAGCAGAGCGCTGGACTGTATCAGTCGTGATCAACTCGTCAATATCAGAATTACGTAATCTTTCAATCCCGGTGTCATTGAGCAATGTGTGGGAAACACAGGCCAGGATTTCGGAGGCGCCACGCTGTTTCAAGGTCTTGGCTGCGGTGGTTAGCGTTCCGGCCGTTTCGGTCAGATCATCGACCAATAATACGGTCTTCCCCTCGATTTCTCCAATGACCGACATTGCCTCGACTTCCGTCGGGCTCTTCCGTCGTTTAGCGACAATGGCAAGGTCACAATTTAGGACTTGCGCATAGGCATGAGCCATCTTGATCCCCCCGACGTCGGGACTCACAACGACAAGATTCGAAAAACTCTTTGTCTTTAAATATTCGTACATCACCGGGGCTGCATAAAGGTGATCCACCGGGATATCAAAGAAGCCTTGGATTTGCTGGGCATGGAGATCCATCGTCAGCACCCGACTCGCACCCGACGCGACCAAGAGGTTGGCCACGAGCTTGGCCGTGATCGGCACGCGGGGCTGATCCTTACGATCCTGCCGAGCATAACCGTAAAACGGGAGCACGGCAGTAATTTGCGAGGCACTTGAACGCCTCAACGCATCAATCATGATGAATAACTCCATCAAGTGATGATTGGTTGGAGGACAGGTCGACTGCACCACGAAGGTATCCTCACCCCTCACATTTTCATCGATCTTGACATAGGTCTCGCCGTCCGGAAAGGTCGAGACTGTCGATTTGCCGAGGGGTATCCCCATATACTCGGTTATCGCCTTGGCAAGTGGCATGTTCGCGTTACCGCTAAAAACTTTCACTGGAGAATTGGGGCTATAGGTATTGTTGAGGCACCCTGAGCGCTGGACCACAGCACCCGAGTACAACGATTGGAATCTTTAAGAATCGATTTTCTTCACGAGCCCCTGTCATTGAATCGATCCTTTGAATAACATCGATCCCTTGCAGGAAAATTCGTCGAGCTCACTTCACCGAAAGCGGGACTCTACGCCGCACCGCTCTCTAGATTCAAGATCGATTTGGAAGAAGTGTCACCCACATCTCAAAGAAGAGATAAATCGGTGTTTTGAAGCCCTAAATTCTCACCACTCAGGGATGTCGAGACGGAACGAACGAGGCCAGAGATCTAGTTCGCCGTGAGTTCGCCACCTGCTGCTGCATCAAGCGCGCTAAGCACGATACCAGGGGTAAGGAGCGGCGGTAGCACCTGTGCCTGGGAATCTTCATTAGCCGGAAAAACCAACACCAGCGGAACCCCGGCCCTCTCATAGACTTCAAGCTCCTTGGCGATGACCGGATCATAGTGAGTGAAATCTGCCCTAAACGTCACCACATCAAGGGCCTTGAGCTTTTCTCGCACCGGATCGATTTCAATGCTGAAACGCTTATTGGCCTGACAATTCTGGCACCATTTGGCTGTAAAATCCACAAGAACGGGATGACCTGCGGCCCGAGCCTCGGCGACGGCTCCATGAGACCACACCTCCCAATTCACCCCTTTCTCAAAAACTGCCCCCCCATCGGAAGCCTTAGCAATCACGGGCTTACGCCAATTCAACTCGCCTTCTAACACCCAGAAACATGAACCAAACCCAATGAGCAATGCGAGAGCCATTGAAAGCGGCCTTCGAACCGGAACCTGCTGAACAAATTGCCCCCAAATCCAAGCAGCCAGAGCCACCATAACCAAGAGAAGTCCCAACCAGAGCTCGGCACCTTCGGCAAAGTGGGCCAAAGCAACCGAATACAACCAGACCGCCGTGGCAAGCATGGGAAAGCCCATTACCACCTTGAAACGCCCCATCCAAGGCCCTGGCTTAGGCAAGTATTTCATCAAGGCCGGATTCCAACTCAGCAAGACATAGGGGAATGCCAGCCCAGCCGCAATCGTCACGAAGAACAACACAATCCACGCCGGTGGTTGAGCAAAGGCGAATCCAAGCGCCGTGGCCAAGAACGGTGCCGTGCACGGAGTCTGTCTCTTATACACATCTGACGCTGCCGACGAGCGATCTAGTGTAGA
>CAJXVR010000151.1 GCA_913061285.1 uncultured Verrucomicrobiota bacterium
TAGAGAGGTCTCGTGGGCTGGGAGATGTGTATAAGAGACAGCTCCGGCCCCGTTCTTTCAGCCCGCCACAGTTTGAGAATCCGTCCGGGCTCCACAAAAGGCACGCGGCTTGTCTGCTGCTGTTTCAAGGTGGCATAAAACACACCAGCAATGGCCACGAGAACGGCAATCGCAGAGACGATAATCAAACTCGAAAACAAGTGCTTCCCATTGATGCGAAGGGCGAATCGAATGCTATGTAACATGACGTCTACGAATTCGTATATTAGGCCTGACCGTTCAGGGCGACTCGAACTCTCGGAACATTCCAAGATTCAACACCTCGAGCTAAAATCGTACCAGTCGTGATGTGGCTCAAACAGCCCGAAAACTGCGAATCAGTAACCGCCTGCCCACCAAGCAGGCAACCATCCTTGGGACTCTCTGTTTCACTTTTGGGAAAACCCAGGGGCAACAGGCATGAAACTGTGCAGCAACAAAACTGCCGTGAGGCATGCCATCAGATTGACGCTTCTCACTCGTTGTCAGAAGGCCAAGGAAAGCGTGGCATCGAGCCCGCTCACTTTCCTCCCCTCTTAGAGACTCATCATTGTGGGGTCCGAGACAACAGATGAAATCATGCGATTCACCAATCGAATATCCGGGGTGCGGGATTGTGCCCTCTATCTATTGATCCTTGGGGCCTTCAAATGTTGCTGTGCAGCGCTCGGTAGATACAAGTGCTCTACTGTTCAGAAATGGCACCGGGGGTGGGATTCCCAGCATTTCAGTACTCGACCGAACGACTGGTGAGACACTTAGAACCCTTCGTGCTCCTTGAGAAAGGCTGGAACCCGCTCTTCTAACCAGTAGCGTGCCGCCCAAGGCCATCTACCGGAAACGAAGCCAACGTGCCCGCCATGCTTGCTCACCTCGAGGGTTGTGGAATCAGAGAGCTCGGCTGGGGTTGGAATGACCTCAGGCGTCATAAATGGGTCATCCTCAGCGTGAAGGATGAGGGTTTTCGTTTTGATCGCGGGTAGAAACTGGCGGGCGCTCGATTTCTGATAGTAGTCACGGGCATCGGCAAAGCCGTGGAGAGGTGCTGTCACGGCATTGTCGAAGGACCAAAAGTCTACGAGCTGAGCGAGCTGTTCGCGATCAACCGGTATCCGGTCACCGTGCCGATCGATCTTGCTTCGCACGGCTTCTTGAAGGCATCGAGTCAAGCGACGCTCGTAGATACGGCTGAAGCCTTGGTGAATACTATTAGCGACTTGCTCGATATCGAAAGGTACAGAAACGGCAACAGCCGCCCTCAAGGGATTCACCTCACCGGTCTCACTCAGCCATTTCAGCAGCGCATTGCCACCAAGCGAATAACCGATCGCTGCTATAGGAGTCACTGGTTCCCGCTGATTCACCGCTTCGATTACAGCTGCCAAATCACCCGTATCACCAGAATGATAGGCCCGTGGGAGTCGATTAGGCTCTCCAGAACAGCCTCGAAAATGAACAAAGAGTCCGCGCCAGCCCTGGCGCTCAATCGCACGCAGGATACCTGAGGCATAGGGCGAGGAAATCGACCCCATCAGCCCGTGCAATACAACGACGATTGGACCGGAATCCCTACCCACCCAATCGAGATCAAGGAAGTCTCCGTCAGCCAACTCAAAGCGTTCCCGACGCGTCGCGAGGTCCGCACGTCGGGAGAACAAAGTCGGCCAAACCGTCTGTAAGTGACGGTTTCGCAGCCACCAGGCAGGACTAAAACAAGACATGATTCATGTTAAACGAGCCGAATTCGAAGCCGTCCGGGCTAATCAGTCAAGCTATTCTGGTCTCGATCGAGTCACGGCGAGAGACCCAGATCCGGCGGCCATTTAGAACGTAGCTACATCGCCACCGCCCCCCTGACAAAGCAACAAACTCGACAAACAAACGCCAAGACAAACCGCACCCGGGAAACCGTAAAGACTGCGTTTTTTCAACTCCCGCACTTGACATCTCAAAAACTCATGACATATATACGAATATTTATTCGCGTTTTATTGTTCACGATTTATACATCACTGAAATGAAAAGCACGCTGGCAGCCCCAAACGCATCACTCGAGCCTAAACCAACGCGCCAAGAATCTCGGCCACGCGATTTTCTCCACCGCATGAAGTACAGACGCCTAACCCACTTTCTTTCGGAACGGGCGATGCGACAGAACGGGCACCCTCATCGAAACTGCCAGCCCTTCTCTTAGCAAGTCAGCAAGAAGACTCCGAAAAATTGAACCCCAGCGAACACCACCCACGCACACCATGACTGCATTCTCCTCCGACGCTACGGATCAACACGAACCCTTTGAACAATTCGACACCTCCCAGAAGGCCTTCCAACTGAACCTGGATCGAGCCGTCTACGGCACTTTAGCAGAGATCGGAGCGGGACAAGAGGTAGCCCGCTGGTTCTTCCGTGTGGGCGGAGCGTCAGGTACAATCGCAAAGACCATGTCTGCCTACGACATGAAATTCAGCGATGCGATCTACGGCCCAACTAAACGCTATGTCAGTCAGGACCGGCTCACAATGATGCTCAAGCGGGAGTATGAACTCTTGCTGGAACGCCTCTCAAGCCAGCGTGGCCATGAATGCCGCTTCTTCGCCTTCGCCAATACGGTCGCGACCAAGAGTTTCAAAAACGGGGCTGACGGACACGGATGGATGGGGATTCGTTTCCAACACGAGCCACAGGCCGCGCCCTCTGAAGTCATCATTCACGTGAGACTACAAGACTCGGATGCCATTCGCCAACAGGATGCCCTGGGAATCGTCGGAGTGAATCTGATTTTTGGGGCGACCAAACAGCATCAGAATCTTGAGTACTTCCTCCGCTCTCTCATGAACAACCTAAGTTCTGACAGGCTTGAGATTGACATGATCCAAATGATCGGTCCGGCGTTTAAAACGATCGACAGCCGCCTCTTGGCGCTCCAACTGGTCGAGCTAGGATTGACCAAAGCGGCCATGTTCACCGCTCAAGGGAAGGTTGTTCAACCAGCAGAGGCCCTCTACAACAAACCAGTCCTACTCGAGCGCGGCCTCTTCCAGCCACCCTCACGCATCCACCTAGACATGCTCGACAGCGCCCTCGCCCACTTCGTCCAAGAACCCCAAAATGATGGGGAAGAACCGGTCGTTCTCCTAGAGATTAATCTCAAGCAACTTGGAGCCGGAGCGCCCATCGCCCAAAATGATTTCCTTGAACTCGCAGACAAGCTCGCAAGTCTAGGGCACCCGGTGCTCGTCTCAAACTACTATCGCTATTTTCGACTAACTGACTACTTGTCTCGATCGACAAAAAAAATGATTGGGCTAGCCATGGGTGTCCCAAGCTTAGCGCAGCTCTTCGAGGAACGGTATTATACGGATCTTGAAGGCGGCATCCTTGAATCGTTCGGGCGAATGTTCAAGAACGACCTTGTCGTCTACGCCTACCCAACTCGCCACCGCAACACGCGACCCCAGATCACCGCCGAGAATCTCAAAGTGGCCCCTCAGCTGAGGCACCTGTACTCACACCTCTTGGAAAATCGCAAAATCATGCCAATCCAAGGATCTTCGCCCGAACTGGACAGAACTCCACCATCAAACCGCGTAGAATCCCCACTCCAAGAGCCAGACGAATGGGCATCGAAGCGCGATTCCACCAGTACCGTGGCGCCTTGGAACCAAGCCATCAATGAGACGGCTATCGCTCAATGAGTTCCGACACCGCTTCGATTCGATAGGCGCAACGACGATCGCCGCCTGCCATGTGTTCCAACCGATCCACTCGGACGCCACGTCCCAAGGTTGACCGAAAAATCTCCAATTCCGTATTGCAAAGCTGGGAACAGCTATCAACCGCATGAGAAATAGGACAGTGATTCTCGGTCATCAAGAAGGTCCCGTCCGTTTCACGCTGCAAATCTGCCATAAAACCCTCGCTGCTTCGGATCGCCACCAAAGCCCGAAGCCGGCCGCCTAGATTTTTCTTTCCCGCGATCACTTTCTGATAGCGTTCCACTTGAACGTCGACACAGGCACAGAGCACCTGCGACATCCCCTTCTCACCTAAGGTTTCCTGAGTCGATCTGAGAAGGCTGGCAAGTAAGCTTGAATCAGCACAAGGGAATCGTTCATTGGCCTTCAGGGTTAGCGCCCAAATCTTTGCCGGTCGCCCCATAGGGCGCGCCTCATCACGGGCTCGCACCAATCCCCGATCACGCAGCGCATACAAGTGCTGGCGAATGGCGGCCCCCGTCACTCCCAAGAGAGACGCCAATGACTCTGCATCGGCGGGACCATCTCGCTTCAACAACAGTAACAAACGTTCGGGCGCCGACATCGAGTCTGTGCGCTTATCATGGCCCGATCTCATTGGCATGATTCCCGTTTACTCAATTCCCGCTTGATCATCCACTAAAATAAGATGAAACTTACAAAAGTTGAACGGGTTGCGACGCCGCAGCTCCAGTGCCCCCAAGCGAAATCTAAGCATGGCAGAATTAGAAAACCGATATCCCGAGAACGCCAGCGGCAGCTACTATGTCGACGATCAATGCATTGATTGTGACCTCTGTCGTGAAACGGCCCCTGATAACTTCACTCGCTCTGAGGAAGGTGGCTATAGCTACGTTCACAAACAACCGAGCAACGAAGAGGAAGAATCACTCTCAATGGAGGCTCTCGAAGGTTGTCCTGTGGAAGCAATTGGAAAAGACGGCGGAGACGCTCAAGCTTAGAGAATATGCATTGGGATCTTAACCTCAAAACGCCCCTCGCAGATTTCGGCAAAGAAGAGCTGAATAAGCTCGAAAACGGGCCGCTCGATGGCTCGCTGTTAAAAGCCCAGTTTGCTGATGGCTCGTTCCAAGAGCTTGAGTGGGCCGCTGAACAGGCAGCGAAATCGCACGGAATTTACCTCGAATTCAACCGAGACAAGAAGGGGCGAGATAAAGATTGGATGTACATGCTGAGGATCACGATCCCAGGCGGAGGGCCGCTTAAGGCCTCGCAGTGGGAAATCCTCGATCAGATCGCCAAGGACTATACCGCGGACCAAGACGGCCATCCCTCACTCCGACTGACCACACGGCAGAATGTGCAATTTCATTGGCTGAAGAAAGCCGTGGTGCCTGATGTCGTTCGCCGCGTCGCCGACTCGGGATTCTTTGCCCTCAATGGCTGTGGTGACAATGTGCGAAATGTCATGGGTTGCCCCCTCTCCCGCGTTACGGGCGCCTACAATGCCCATCAGCATGCCGAACATTTCGGCCACTATTTCCAGCTTCCCTTAGAGCCTCACCTGAAGATCTTCGGCATCGATCCCAAGCTCGCACCGCGGACAGAAGGAGCTCAATTCGATTACGGCCCAGGACTCCTCAACCGAAAATTCAAGATTGCCTTCGCCGCCGCACATCCGGATCCCGAGACGGGCATTTGGGTCCCTGACAATTGCGTCGAATGTCGCACCAACGACATCGGTGTGGCCCCGATTCTTTCCGGCAACAAGGTGCAAGGATTCCAGGTCTACGTTGGTGGGGGACAAGGCGAGAAGAATGGTCGACAGACTATCAGCACGCTTGGCACACCACTCGGATCGATCTCCGAAGCCAATTTAGAAAAAGGTCTTGATGCAATCGTCAAGGTGCATCAGGAATGGGGAGATCGCCAGAACCGGGTTTGGGCACGACTCAAGTTTGTCATCAAACAGCAAGGTGTCGACTGGTTTCATGATCGCGTCCGCGAACGCGTTGGATCCATTTTCGAAGCGCCGATCCCTGATCACGATCCGGGAGAACGACACCTACACCATGGGTGGATCCCTCAATCAGAGCAGGGTCATTGGTCCTACGGGATGTTCGTCGAGAATGGACGGATCACAGATCGCACTCCGACGCCATTCCGAACAATGGTTCGGGAGCTACTCCATACCTACGAGGCCGAGCTCATGATCACGGGCAATCAAGATCTCGTTTTCAGCAATCTCAAAGAAGATCAACGAGCTAGCTTCGACGCAGACCTCAAACGCTTCGGCTACGGTTCAACGAACGGAAACGACTACTCCACACTGAGAAAGCGGGCTGTGGCCTGCGTTGGACTGCCGACCTGCCGTCTCTCATACACCGATTCCGAACGATTCCTTCCGGTGCTGATTGACGAACTCGACCAGCGAGGGTTCGGCGAAATGACGGAAACCATCGGCATCAGCGGCTGTGAACGGCAATGCTCGCGGCCCAGTACCAAATCGATTGCTTGGGTCGGCAACGGGAAGGACCGCTACCAACTTCGGCTCTTTGGCGATGACAACGCTCGCCATCAAGGAAGATTCCTCACGGACAGCGAGGGGAACCCCTTCTTCAATCGGGTTCTGCGCGACCGTGTGGCCGATGTCATTGAAGTGCTCTTCACCTTTTATCAGGCAAATTCTCAAGACGGAGAGGACATGGGGACCTTTCACCGACGGCTCGGGATGGAAGCGATCGTCACTCACCTGGCACAGCATCCTCAACTTGAGGATCTTATTAAGAAAAAGAAATCCGCGACGGCGTCCTAAGGCACTCACGCAAGTAGCCCCCTTGTTTTAGACGCGGACAGTGCCGTAACACCACAAGGTTCGAAGCCGTCTCTCAACTCTGTTCTACCGGGCGTGGGGATCGTGGATCTTATCGATTCCCACGCTTGTATCCAGAACATCGAGTGCGATAGTCTGGTCTCATGATTCGAACCATCCAGCTGGCTGCCATCATCCTCGCCGTGCTTTGCAGCGCCCCGCATGCTTCGGTAGCCGACTCCATGCCCCCGCAAGCCTACACCGTGACTGCACCCCCGGCATCACTTGAACTTCCAGCATTCTACCAAAAATACACTAGCGCCAGCGGCTATCCGATCGTTAGTTCGGAAAAAGTCAACGATTACGCCCTCAAGGAAACCGCCTACCTCATCGACATGATGCTTGCGAAGCGGCCTGACGTCCGAGCCGCGATGATCAAGAGCGGCTCAAGAATGATCGTCATGGCTCATGATGAATTCACCACTGATATTCCGGAGCACTCCCATCTGACTCCAAAAGGATATTGGGATGCACGAGCGCGAGGATTAGGTGGATCCAAAACCGAACCCGTCTGCTCTTGTGCGGAGGAAAATGTCTTGGCATTCGAAGGCGATCCTTACTCCACCGAGAATATTGTCATCCACGAGTTCGCCCATAACATCCATCTGCGCGGCATGATCAACGTCGACGCCACCTTTGATTCCCGTCTCGAGGCCACCTATGACAAGGCGATGGCAGCGGGTCTCTGGGAGAAGAAATATGCCTCGGTCAATCATGCTGAGTATTTCGCAGAAGGCGTGCAATCATGGTTCGACAACAATCGTCAACCCGATCACGACCACAACCACGTTGACACTCGAGCCGAGTTAAAGGAATACGATCCTGGCTTAGCAGCTATATGCGCAGAAGTTTTCGGCGACACCGAACTCGTCTACACCAAACCCACCACCCGACTCCGCGGCCACCTCGAAGGATATGATCCTTCCTCATCGCCCAAGTTCACCTGGCCAGACCGCCTAAATGAGGTCAAGAAAGCGATTCGCGAATCAGTCAAGTCGCGCGGCAAGGACCGCAAGAAACCCTACGTAAACTAGTCGCCAACAATGGCCGCTCGCCATTCGTTAGAATCGAGCAATCTCACTCAGTCTCTCCAGAGCGGGTAAGGCAATAGAGCTGACGATCGCTCCGCAGGTAAATCGAGTTCCCCACAACAACCGGCGAGGCATAGAAGGTGCCCTCGAGTTCATTAATCGCTAGCACCTCCATTTTCTTCCCGCGAGAAAGAACGACCGTCTTGCCATCCTCACTCAAGAGGTAAATCCGGTCCGCCGCTCCGACAGGGGACGCACTGAAATTGAGCGGCCCAGGCAAGCGCGATTTGAAGTAGTGCCGCCTTCCCGTTTTGGCGTCGAGACAGGAGAAGAAACTCCGATCCTCCAACAAATAAATCTCATCTCCCCATAACATAGGACTAGGCACATAGGGGGTCCCGCGATCGAGCGTCCAACGCACATGCTCGCTATCGGTCAAGTCTCCTCGCAACCCCAGAGTGATGGCATGCAAGGTATCCTTGGCGTAGCCACTGGTGGCAAATGCCATCCCATGCCCAATAGCCGGCATTGGAATCGCTCCTTCGCTCTGCCCGCGGCACTGCCAGAGGATTTCTCCCGTAGCCAAGTCATAGCACTGCACGGCCTTCCCATTGACAATCACCTGTTCAATGCCGCCGTGGGTGAAAATTCGAGGAGTGCTCCAATTCGACGTCTCATCCCGATTCTGCCTCCAGAGTTCATCCCCATTTCGCTTATCAATCGCCACGACATAAGACTGAAGTTCATGATCGACAATAAACACGAGCGTGTTCCCGAAAAGCGCAGGCGAACTTCCCTCTCCCAGCGAATCCTCAATCGCATGTGTTTGGATGTCCTTCTTCCATACGAGTCTCCCCTCAAAATCATGGCAATAGAGACCAAAGGAGCCAAAGTAAGAATAGACGTAGGCACCATCCGTCACCGGAGACGATGACGCATAGCCGCCCTTTCGATGATGCCCTTGATGGGGCATTGCCTCGTGAACCACACGGCTCCAGAGGGGCTTTCCGCTACGACGATCGAGACACATGACAACCGACTGTTGTGGTTTCCAAGAAGTGATCACTCGCGGGTGGGGATTGATTCTTGGCGTTCCTGGAGGGATTAAATCTGGCACGACCATTTCTTTGTCGAGGGCGATCGAGGTCAGAATGAAGAGACGCTCCCCCCAAATCACGGGCGTTGCCCACCCCTTACCTGGAATAGCTGTCTTCCAGTTGAGATTCTCGGTTTCACTCCACGTCGCCGGGGGATTCCCTCGCGTCGCAACGCCATTCCAGGTCGGGCCGCGCCACTGTGCCCATTGTCCTGAACGCGCCTCCCCTCCGAGATCGTTCGCTTGAATCAAGACGCCAAACGCGAGTGAGCAATGAATGCAAAGTCCAGCAAAGACTTGCGCGATGGAGCCACGAAGCGGCCATTCGTGATCCCTCCGTGGCCGCTGATTTTGAAAGATTGGTTTCACTAGTTTGGGATCCTAGCAGCCCTCCCGATCAGAAACAACCCGTCCGGCAATCTCAAACGGATCTCGAGGAAGGAATCACCCAGACAATGACTACCCTGTCGAGTCACCGCTACAGCAAGCAATAACTCTGCCCGCGATCCCTTCAGAGAACTCAACTGCCAGCGCCCCTCGCAGCGCGTTCCAATCAGCCTACGTTTCACGCCGTAGACGCCGTCACTTCGTTCACCGGAAAGACCGCGAACTGATTCCAGGACTGATCACCAAGAATCCTTGAGAGCAACGGGCAACACTTTAGGAATCTCCAGAATTCAGGCACCAACCAGGAGTTCCATTGGAACTGAGACCTTAAGAGACACCGCCCCGGTAAGACACGTCTTACCGGGGCGGATCAACAAGAGTGATGGACGCACTGGAATGCCCAGGGCACCCTCACCTCTACCTAGCCAACCTTGTGAACATGAATATCCTGCTGAGGATAAGGAATCGAGAGATTCGCCTCATCAAAGCGTTCTTTCACCGAACGGGTCACATCCCAATAGACTTCCCAGTAGTCACTCGTCTTAGCCCAAGGACGACAAACAAAATTCACCGACGAATCCGCTAACTCGTGAAGTTTGATAAGAGGCGCGGGCTCGGCCAGCACCTTTGGATGAGCTTCAACAATGGACTGCAACACCGCTTCTGCCTTACCGATATCATCCGTGTAGCCGATCCCAAACACAAGGTCCACCCGCCGGGTTTCATTTCCGGTGATGTTCGTGATGACACCGCCCCAAATGCTTCCATTGGGAACAATCACCGTTTGATTGTCAGCAGTCTTAAACACCGTGGATCCCATACTCATCGAATCCACTTTCCCGGTGATCCCTCCCGCAGAAACCACATCACCAACATCGTACGGTCGATGAAAGAGAATCATTAGTCCGGCAGCAAAATTATTCAACGTTCCCTGAAGTGCAAAACCAACAATGAAACCGACCGCACCGATAGCGGCCAAGAAAGGGCCAATCTCCACCCCAATAAAACTCAGCGCAATGACAAGACCGACAAAGGTCACGAATTTCCGAGCCGTATTGACAATGAAATCTCGAAATAATTCTGACGAACCACTCTTAGCTCGATCCAAACTCTTGCGAACCACACCGCTAAAGAGGCTCCCAACGATCCGGGCCACCATCAACGTCACCAGAAAGAGCACGATATTGACCCCTAATTGTATTCCTCCCTCTTTCGATAGCAACCAACTCTGAAAAAGGCCCAAGGTCTGTCCCGCATTATTGATCTCTATAGACAAGCCAGAAACCGCATCGAGATAGGCGCGAGATTCGGTCACGTCGCCTCCCTTTCGTTCCAACGCAGCGACAATTACCTCAGCGCGATCAACTAATTGCCCCCTCTCGAGAACGAGCGCGTTCAAATCAGTCCCGGCAGAATCGGGTTCCGCAGACGCTTCCCCCATCGCAGCGATTTCTGCGGCACTAACCTCGCCCGCTTTGGCTCGCACCAACTGGAGCCAACCACCGAGCTCTTCCTCCAACTCTGCCTGCGTGAGCGGCACTACCATTTTCTTTAACTGAGCAACTGGAACTTGAATATCCGTTGCCGTGGTGGCGCTTGCCGCCTCTGCGCTGCTGGCAGCCATGCTCAAGAGCAAGGACAAGGTGCAAGCAAAGAGCCTCCTGACCATAGGTTTCATCATTTGTTTCATGTTTTCTTTTGCAACAATCGGACGAGAATCTCTCAACGATCCCAGAAATAGACTATCAGTACATAGACTGACTTCAATCCTACGGTTCTACCCTCGCGGATGCGCCCCCACCAAAACAATCTCCCGCCCAACACGATTGGCTATCGGGATTGCAGAGGCACTAACTCAATGATACAGTGTCCTCTTCCCACAAGACCTCGACGATCGAAACCAATGAGCGAGATTCATACCACCATGACCTATAGCCTCCGTCGATGTCTCTGCCTCGGCATGACCCTAGCCTCTCTTTCCCTCGCTCCATCCTTCGCCGCACAAAGTGAGGCAAATGGCGCCGCAGTGAGCGCACTCCGCATCACTGAATTGCTAGCCTCGAACGAATCAGGCCTGCGAGACGAGCGAGGCCAGACCAGCGATTGGATTGAATTCAAAAATACGAGCTCTGAGCATTTACAATTGGCTGGCTATCACCTCTCCGACGATTTCGACACCCCAAATAAATGGTCGTTCCCAGAATATCTTATTCCTCCCGGAGAGCACCTCCTGGTTTGGTTATCAGGACGAGAATCGAACTCTCCTTCTCATCGTCTCGGACTCCAATCAGCCCGATCGATACCGTTCGGCACATTGCTCGTCGACGCCAACGCCTCCTGGAAGTACGAGGCCATTTCTGCGGAAGCAAGCAATCAAGAACAACAGCGCTACTTTCCAAATCAATGGACGAACGAAGCGTTCGTCGATGCGCATTTTGCCACTGGCCAAGGAGGATTTGGCTATGGAGACGACGATGACAAGACCATCGTACCGGAGAACACGAGCCTCGTAATCCTCCGTCGCACCTTCAAGCTCGATCAACCATTCACCTCTCATTCACTCGGTCTACGGGTCGACTATGACGACGGATTTATCGCCTTTCTTAACGGCACCCAGGTCGCATCCAAAAATGCTCCACGCGAGCCGCTTCGACACAACAGTTTCGCCAACAACACCCACGAAGCCGGTGAAGCGGAGTATTTCGATCTTTCATCGCATGCCGACTTACTTAAAAAAGGAACCAATATTGTGGCGATCGCTGGACTCAACAACAGTGTCAAGAGCTCCGACCTTTCAATACACGCTGTTCTCGGACTCCATGCTCCCGTGCTCCATGCGAATTTCAAACTCAAGAAGAAAGGAGGGGAAGTCTATTTGGTCGCCCCCAATGGCGCAATCGCCGACCGTCTATCATATAAGAAACAACGCGCTGACCAATCCCTTGGTCGTCCTGAACCCTCGAAAAACGATTTGGCATACTACCTCACCCCCACTCCTGGTTCCGAAAATGTTGCCACGCATCACGCGAGTCCGATCACAGCTCGACTTCTGCTCAACCCCCAACCAGGGCACTACGAGCACGCTCCATCAATCACGATCCAAACCCAATCATCAATCCCCGTCGACATCCGCTACACTAACGACGGCACGATACCAACCGACTCTTCTAAGCTCTACCAATCCCCGATCGATTTCGACAAGACTGGACTCATTCGCGCCGCTGCCTTTGTCGGCTCAGAAAAAGCTAGCTCAGTCATCACGGGCAGCTATGTCATTGGCACTCACGGGTCGCTACCTCTCGTATCAATCACGATGTCCCCTGAAGATTTTAGAGACGTTCAACTCCAGAATAGCGCGACGGGACATGGCAGCGAACGATCAGCCTTCTTAGAGTACATTCGGCAAACCGGAGAGCCTATACTCACGACCGGATTCGGGCTCCGACTGCACGGGGGTGCAGGCCGCAATGGCGGTTTTGAGACCAAGAAATCTTACCGGGCCTACTTTAGAAAACGGTACGGGGTGAGCAGGTTTAGCGGGGAGATTATTCCTGATGCAACGGTCAAGAAATTCGACAAGTTTGTCCTTCGAGCCAGCTCAAACGATCGCGCCCCTCATGGTTCAAGCATTCGCGATCAAGTGATTCGGGACCTCCATGCCGACATGGGAGCCCTCGCTGCGAGCGGCTCGTGGTGTGTTCTTCAGATCAATGGGTTCAATCGCGGCGTCTACAACATCAGCGAACGGATGGATGAAGAATTCTTCAGCTCGCACCTCGGCAAAGGTAGCTACGACGTCATGAAAACTGGCGAAACGATTCTGAATGGTGACCGGGAAGATTGGGACGATCTTCGCCGCTTCATTGAACGAACAGATTTCTCTCGGGACAAAGCCTACCAAAAACTCTCCCAGCGGGTTGACATTGAGAATTTGACTTCCTACGTCATCGTTAACATGTGCCTTCAAAACTTCGACTGGCCTCATAACAATTGGTATGCCGCTCGCAAGAAACAAGGTGGGAAGTGGCTCTTTCTTTGCTGGGACTCTGAATGGGGGCTCGGTTACCGGCTCCGTCACGACACCGATGCCCCCTTGGGCATCGATCTTGACCCTTACGCATTCATGGATAGCGGTGGCGGCAGCGGGAACGGGCTGATTAGTCGCCTCTTTCTCAAGCTACTCGATAACGCAGGCTATCGCAGCTACTATCAAGATGAAGTACGCCGCTATCTCGCAGGGCCCCTATCAACAGAAAACATCGTTCGCCAGATAAGGCGGCACCGAGACGCCATCGCCAATGACCTGCGAGTCGAATACGAATCAAAGAATCAAGACATCCAACGCTGGCACGCTTTAATCGAAGAGATTGAACACTTTGCAACCGTAAGCCCACAGTTCTTTCAGCAACACACCGACGACTACTTCAACGCAGCCATCTTACCCGACATCGCGACTACCCCGGCAACCTTCGTCTCAAACGACCAAGGACTTCAGATTATTCAACGAACCAGCAAGGGAGCCCTTCATCGACTCAGCCGTCAAAAAAACACTGACACTTGGAGCCAAGAAATCCTCTCCCTTCCATCCAATACTGCCCCTCTCACAGGCGCCCCAAAAAGTTTCACCACTGCCCCGCATAAGGAGCATCTTCTCTACCGGGACACTACAGGGAACCTCCACACACTCGAACTCCCCAAGAACGATTCGACACCCAGACATCAGAATCTCAGTGTCCTGCTTAAGATTCCTCCCACCGACAACGATCCATCGGTGGTCATGGTCAATTCACAGCCCCACATTGTCTACATTGACCGCTATGCTCGGCTACACGAACTATGGTGGAATGGTCATTGGCGTCATCACCCCTTACCAGCAGCGCCTCGCCCCGCAAGTGCTCCCAACATCTCAGCGCGGAATGGAACCTTATATGTGAACTACCAAACGTGTTTCGGAGCGCCCTGCGAACAAAGCCTTCGATTGGATGATAGCACGGATAGCGAACGCCCGTGGAGATATCGGATCACCTATCGGATCCCCTGTGACGGATCTCCGATATCGATGAGCGTCGGAGAAAAACGACGCCTCATCTTCAAACCAAGAGTCGAATGGCCATCGAGTGAACCCTTTGTCTTTGCCTGGAATGGTCGAGACCGCCCTGGCTACAAAGAATACAATGGCCCTCGCAACGGTCTCGTTCAAGCCTGGGACCAGCGCCAACGATTCCGGCATTTAGAACCCCTAGGAACCCCTTTGTCTCCCCCAATTGGCAAACCGATTTCTCTGCGCGACACGCGCAAAAATCAGCACTACGTCGCGTACCGCAGTGACACGGGGCATATTCACGAAGCACAGTACATTCCGGCAACTCGTTCCAAGGCCGAGTATTGGAATATCGAAGACCTGACACAATCAGCGAAGGCTCCCATGGCAACAACAGACCCGATCGGGATGATCGATTCTGACAGCGAAGAGCGCCGTTATCTTTTCCTCGACGAGAGCGCGCAGCTTCACGCTCTAGCCTTCAGCGACCAATGGCGCCACCTCTCACTATCTGACTCCGAACAAGACGATTAGATTCTCTCGAACTCGGCACCAATAGACGAATCACTCCTTCTCGCTGAAATAACGAGAAAGAGCATTACAAAAATCGTGGTTCTTGAAGAAATCTCAAGAGCCAACAAGCATTTACTCGCTAGGCATTTGATACCCTGGTGTCGAGAGAGACAGCGCACGCTCCTCCTCGGTCATGTCCTCCACAATACTCTCGAAGAGCGGTGAAGACAGATAACGCTCACCGGTATCAGGAAGCATACAAAGAAGAGTCGATCCGGGAGCAGCTTTCTCAGCGACTTGCATCGCCACCGCAAAACTAGCACCGCCTGACACTCCCGTTAGAATTCCTTCCTGCTGCGCTAGTTTCTGAGACCACTCAATTCCAACCGGACCAGGAACCGGAATCAGTTCATCGTAGAAGTTGTTATCGATCGATTCCTGCAAGACATGAGGAATGAAGTCAGGAGTCCACCCCTGGATCGGATGGGGTTCAAACGCCGAATGTCCCACCGCTGGAGTCTTATCTTCATTGCGTTCCTGAGCGATGCCACTACCGATCAATGCGGCGTTGGCTGGTTCACTCAAGATAATCTTCGTCTCGGGCCGCTCCTTGCGGAGCACACGCGCAACCCCTGTGATTGTGCCGCCTGTACCATAGCCAGTTACCCAATAGTCGAGTTTCTTTCCCTCAAAATCAGCCAGAATCTCTCGAGCCGTCGTATTCTCATGAATCTTCGCATTGTCCGACGTTTCAAATTGATGAGCGAGAAACCAACCATTGGCGGCCGCAAGTTCTTGAGCCTTTTGGACCATACCAAATCCCTTTTGAGCTCTGGGCGTCAGCACAACCTTCGCCCCCAAGAAACGCATTAGTCGCCGCCGTTCAATCGAAAAACTATCGGCCATGGTAACGACAAGCGGATAGCCCTTGGCAGCACATACCATCGCCAGACCGATGCCTGTATTTCCACTAGTCGCCTCAATGACGGTTTGCCCGGGTTTCAAATCACCCCGTCGTTCCGCCTCTTCAATGATACTTGCGGCCAATCGATCCTTGACCGAGGCGGCAGGATTGAAGAATTCAGCCTTCACGTAGAGATCAACATGATCGGGAGCGAGATGATTCACCCGAATACAGGGAGTGTCACCGATCGTATCAAGAATGCTGTCGAATAAGCGGCCGCGGCCAGAGGTGGTTCTAGATGAGTTATTGGTCATAGTGTCCGGGAACAATAACGAGTTACAGAAATCAGAAAAGAACGAATCGACTCTCCAGAGCATTGCGTGTTCTACTCGAAAAAAGCGCTTTCAATGCCCCCGTCGCCTCGGGACCGAATGTTTTCATGAGAACCCGGCTGTCTTCTTGTAATGGCGGCCGACCTTTGGATGGCCTAAGTTCGAGAGAAATGCAATACTGATCGTTCTCTCAGACATTCTCCTGGTTATCATCGAATCGATCATACCACTCCCCTCATGGCATTTCGGGAGAAAATCACGTAAGCTCGAGCTCCCGCCAAAAAAGACTCCTGGGAGAGCTGGGGCGGCAAGAAAGCGGGAAAATATCTCCTATCGAGCATCGGGAGTGTTCTAGATCATCAATCGTTGACCTCGAACCTTCCTTCAACTCGCAAGCTTAGGACTGTCTTCTTCAACGGCAATAATTCCAGGAGGCTGAGAGACGGCATCCTTGCCAGCTTCATCCACGAGGGCACTCACGATGCCGCACTTTCGCATGCGCAGGGAGCCCATCGTCTTCTCCCCGAAAGCAGCCTCGATCTGCTGAACCAGCTCAGTCATGCGATCTGCATTCCCGATCACGCTCTCGTCCATCGTGATATGCACCAATCGTTTCTTCGCCTTCATAACCGCGCCAAAAGCGGGATCCAATCTCACCGCAATACAACTATTTATCGCAGAGCCTGGACGAGCCCAGCTCCAAAATCCTCGCATTGGCCAAGCGCCATGGCGCTGTCGGTGAGGGAGTTCCAAACATCGAGAGGGCCGTAAGCGGGATGGTTTCGCCTCAACAATGCTGCAACACCTGCAACCAGAGACGTCGCCATGCTCGTACCGCTTATTTTTCGATATCTCCCAGCATTCCAAGCCGAGCGAATATTCACTCCTGGAGCGCTTAGATTTACGTGCGCCCCCTGACACTATGAGGCCGCCATCACTCACCGGCCCGAGCGTTCGCCCCATGCAATAACACAATAGCCCGCCATTGAGGCGGGCTATTGAAGCAAAACTGACTAGAAATCTATGACACCCCTAGTTCGAAGGCATCCGGCCAATAACCATTCGACGTTCAGTCTGCGGTTTGAGCCGACTGTGCAAGGAAGACAACCAGGTGTTCAGTTTCGTGTCATAGTCGGCACTTGGAAGCGACCAGGTGTGCCCAACGATCTCCGTCTCGGCATTGATCAAAACACCCATCGTTCCTATGCCAATCCCTTCTAACTCCTCGCCATTCACTTCTCGCGTATCGAAGGAATGAGGGCTGCCCGTAGAATCCAGCACCTCTACCGGAACATACCAGCAACCTTCCCATTCAGGATCGGCATCCGGATGATCCGAGGGGTAGGGCTTTGCTTGATCCCAGTCGACCCAATGGATCATCGTCGTATGGCCAGACCAATTCGAAAGGTAACGGATCGCCATCACATCACCTGGGAGCGCATCGGAAAGATTCACGATCTGAGACTCGAATCCGACTCCCTGTTCGATAAGATCCACATACCGCGTCGAACTCGGACTAGTCGTATCCTCTATCTCCCCTTTCTTGGTGTCGAAGAACAAATAATCATTCCAATTCCAGCCGTAGGCTTCGGCTAACAACAGTGTCACCAAGGTCGTTCCCTTATTGTAGTTGCCCGGCAATATTCCTTGGTCAGGATCGGCGAATCGGATCATTGCTGGATTAGAGTTACTCCCATAACTACCGCCCCGACGATTGAGTTCTACCCCCTCACCGTCTTCAAAGATCCCATCAGCCTGGGCCTCCAAGATCTGCCCCAAAAGAACCTGCCCAAGTTCGAAGTGAAACGGATTGGCAACATTCGGGGAGTCCAAGTCTTCTGGTTCTGGTTCTGGTTCTGGTTCTGGTTCTGGTTCTGGTTCTGGTTCTGGT
>CAJXVR010000152.1 GCA_913061285.1 uncultured Verrucomicrobiota bacterium
GAGATGTAGAGAGGTCTCGTGGGCTCGGAGATGTGTATAAGAGACAGGTAGAACGTAGCGCTCCGTTTCGGGGTTTTTCGACACAAGATAGCTCACCTCACAGTAATCGGCTTCGAAGGGGAGGTTCGGGACGTGATGACGAGTGACGAAATCGATGTTGTCCGCTTCGATGCCCTCGAGCATGCGATCGAGCCCGAGGAGCTCGTGTTGTTCTGACAAGCGGTCGGCAGACCTGAGATCGGCGCTGATTCTGTCCATCACCACCCGGGCCACCTGGATGGAATCCGAACGGCCTTCGACAATAGAACGTCCCGTCAAGGCGGCTTGGAGACAGACATAAGCAGCCATTAAGATGCCGGTCATCAGGCTGACGCTAATCAAGAGCTCGATCAGAGTGAATCCTGTCCGCTCTCGAAAAAGTCGCTGTGGTTTCGTTTCCATTTGTTACGGTCTTGTTGGCTAAGCCCCTTGACCGGCTCCAGCAGTCTTCGTTCTTGGTTTCTCTGGTGTGCCAAGGCCGTTGAGTGGTGGCTCAAAAAGAAGGGTCTCCAGTTTGAAAATTGGTCGCTCAGAATCGGGGGGATTCACGACTGTTACCGTGACATGGAAAAGCCCCTCTTGTTCGGTTTCGATCATTGTTTGTTTCCAAAGGTAGCCAGGGAGCGCAATCCCGCATTCGCCTTCGTCCTCACCGGCCGAATAGTAACCATCGGCGCGAACGAACTCGATTCGCCCGGCAGCAAACAAGGCCGCGCGAGTTTGGATTTCTGATTCCTTGCTTGCCGACAACGAAGCGGTTACGCCTCGCGCCATGCCTGCGATGCCGACTCCAAGAATCAGAAGCGAGAACATGATCTCTATAAGCGAAAAGCCTGCCTGCCGGCGTTTCATTGAGGGATCCTTTCCAAGGGACTGAATTGAACGCGCGATGTGATGGCATTCAAGTGGACAAGAAGACCAAAGCCCATTCGGTCGCGCAACTCGATGTCACTCCCTTTACATGTGCCATCGGGCTGAAACAGAAAGATCCCCTTCGCGTGATCCTCGTCGTTTTCAAGGTTTGTAGCAGGCTCTGGGGGAAGGTCTTGCCCATTGAAGTCACTCTTAGGCTTATGAAAACGAAGCGACACACTGGGGTGGAGTTGACTCGTGCGCCGGTCGAATTGCTTGAGGGGCATGTACGGAGCGTCGATTTCGGCCGTCCGGACTTCGACAATGAGTTTGGAATCTTCTTGATTGATACGCACGCGATGCTGTTTGTGAGTTGTGATTGCCCCGCTGTAAGCCGCTTTGAAGGCGGCCCCGAGTTTACGTGCATTCGAACGAAGCAAGGCCTCTTCGTAGCTCCCCTTCATCTCGGGAATCATGAGCACCGTCATGATACTCGCGATGACCATCACAATCATCATTTCCATCAGGGTAAAACCCTGACATTTCACGATTCGAATGGTGCGTGGGCCGATCATTCCCAATTGGAAATATCGGCGGCATCTCCCTCGCCCCCATCAGCACGATCAGCGCCTCGAGACCAAAGATCGAAGGTCATGGATCCATGCTGTCCGGGACTGCGGTACTGGTAAGGATTTTGCCATGGGTCGGGACGTAGAATCTTGATGTACGGGCCGCGCCATCGTCCGGCTGCATCCGCGGGTTCGGTGACCAATACCTGCAGCCCCTCTTCGCCCGATGGATAGCGATCCATGTGGATGTAGAATTTTTCGACTGCCGACTCGAGTTCTACAATATTCGCCCGGGCCATACTGACTTTGGCATCATGCGCAGTGCCGATGAACTGGGGAATAATCGTAGCGGCCAAGATGCCAAGAATGACCACGACGACCATGATTTCCACGAGGGTGAAACCGGAGTTTTGAGACGAGCGTCTCTCGTTCCGCGAGCGTTTGTAGCTGTGTGTTCTCATTAATACGTTCTTAGTGAATAGTTTGGCTCATCTTGAAAATTGGGAGCAAGAGGGCAATCACGATGAAGCCGACGAGGGCTCCCACGACCAGGATTAGCAACGGGGCGAGGAGAGAAACGAGCGTTTTGGTTCGAGCTCGCATTTGTTTTTCCTCCATGGCGGCTACTTTCAGCAACATCACGTCCAATTTTCCGGTTTCTTCGCCCACGTGGATCATCTGAATCGCAGTGCGCGGGAACAGGTTCGCTTTGCCTAAGGGGGCAGCAAGGGAATCTCCCTTTCTGGTTTCTTCGGTCACATGGGCAATGGAGTCTGAAAGTACTTGGTTTCCAATCGTTGCCTCGACGATTTTCAACGAGGGGAGCAGCGACACGCCCGCTTTCACCAGGGTGCCCAGGGTGCGGGCGAAGCGACTCGTCGCCGACGAGGTGAAAACGGGGCCCAAGAGAGGAAGGCGCAGTTTGAGCCGATCAAGCATCAAGTGTCCTTTGGGCGTTTTGCCGTAGTGGAATATCCCGTAAGAGACGGCCCCGGAAACGGCGAGAATCAACCACCAGTACTTTTGGGCAAACCCGCTGACGGCGAGCAGGATTAAAGTTGGTAGCGGGAGGACATCCATCATTTCCGTTAGCATCCCGAACAAGCGGGGAAGGACGACGGTGAGCAGCAAGATGACCGTGAAAACGCCAAAACCCAGCACGAACATGGGGTAGGCGACCGCCGTGACAACTTCGCTACGCACGTCGTCTTCATGTTCTAGCAAGTCGGCGACATCTTGCAGTACCTGATGCAATGCCCCGGCTTCTTCTCCGACTCGAATCATACTCACGTAGAGAGATGAGAATTGCTTTGGATGGGCTTCCATGGCCGTTGAAAGCGCAATGCCCTTGTGGACTGATTCCCAGAGCGTTTGAACGATTGCTTTCATCGCGGGATTGTCGATCTCTTCCTTCATCGCATCCAGTGCTTGAGGAATGGTGATACCCGCTTCAAGAAGAGCAGCCATTTCTTGAGTAAACGCGGTGACCTCTTTGCGCTTGATACTCGCCCCGATTCGGAACGCAGGGGTGCTCTTGGCGGCTTGTTTGCTTGGTGCTGATTGCGAGTGATTGGCACCACTGCGATCATCGGCTTCGAGGAGCGATGGAAACAATCCCTGGCCGTCTAGTAATCTCAAGGCATCTCGCCGATCTTCGGCTTCAATGAAGCCATCGGATCCATTGCCGTTTGCTTGGACTGCTTTGTAACGAAATCGTGTCATGATTCCTCAACCGTAGAGGCGACTCGGATGACCTCTCGCAGGGATGTCATACCAGCAACGGCCTTCAGGATGGCATCCTGCCGCATCGAGCGCATGTGCTTTGCGGCGTGGGCTTTGATCTGGCCACTCGTACCTCGTTGGACGATCAATTCGCGAAGGGGAGCGTCAATCGAAAGGAGTTCAAAGATCCCAACCCGTCCTTTGTAGCCAAGATTGCGACACTCATCACAACCGGCTCCACGGTGAAAGGTCTCTTTGGATTCCGGGGCATCTATAAGTCCTAAGCTGAGTAAGTGTTCTCTGGCCTCCGAATCTACTTCGCGGCATTTCTCACAGAGCCGGCGGAGGAGGCGTTGAGCCAGGACTCCTTCGAGTGACGATGAAATGAGAAAGGGTTCGACGCCCATATCAACCAGGCGAGTGACCGCGCCGGACGCATCGTTCGTGTGTAACGTGCTGAACACTTGATGCCCAGTCAGCGCGGCACGGATCGCGATTTCGGCCGTTTCGGAGTCTCGGATTTCCCCGACCATCACGGTGTCCGGATCTTGTCTTAGAATCGCTCTAAGACCGGTGGCAAAAGTGAATCCTCGTGAGGGGCGTACTGGGATCTGTGCCACGCCGGGAAGCTGATATTCAACGGGATCTTCGATGGTGAGGATTTTTTTCTCCGGGGTGTAGACCCCATTCAATATTGAATAAAGGGTCGTAGTCTTGCCACTACCGGTAGGGCCGGTGGTGAGGAAAAGACCGTGAGGTTTGTTGACGAGGCGATTGAGTTCAATGACCCGCTCTTCGTCGAGCCCAAGCTCAGAAGCGGTCGGAACTTTCTGATTCTTTTCCAACAAGCGCATGACCACGCTCTCCCCGTGTACTGTGGGCATGGTGCCGACGCGTAAATCGACGCGAGTACCTCGGTGTTGAATTTGAAAATTGCCGTCCTGGGGAAGGAATCGCTCTGCGATATTCATATCCGCCATGATCTTGATACGAGAGATGATGGCTGCCTGAAGATTCCTTGGTGGTGGTGGCATTTCCTGGAGAAGCCCGTCGACGCGATATCTAAGCTCCAACTTGTCCTCGAAGGGGACCATATGAATATCGCTGGCTCGCTCCCTAATGGCGGTCGAAATGATAACATTGACCAAATTGACCACCGTCGGCTCATTCGCCATGACCTCAATATCATGGAGGTTGCCAGTATTCTGCGTTGCGTCGTCGCCTTCATCCCAATTCTCGAACAATTGCTCGACTGTAATTTGGTAGATTTCGGCAATGCGTTCCGTCAGTTCTCGCTCTGGTGCAAGAGTCACCCGAATCTCGCAGCCAGTCATGAGGCTGAGATCATCAGTGATCCGTGGTTCTAATTCGCGCGAACTCGCGACCCAAAGGCAACCTTTGTCTGATTGTAGGGGTAAAACTCGATGCCTTTGGACGAATTGTGAGGGAATCTGTTCAATCAGTTTTTGAGAGATCTCAAGGGATTTCAACTGAGCGACCTCGATTGATGGGGAAAAGGGTGGTGAATCGGGAGACGTCACTTCGGCCATGGTTGTTTCTTGAGACAGTGCTACCGCGTTATCGTTCATCAAAGACTGTTCTTTTTTCAATCACCACCCATGGTTGATCCTGAGGTTCAGGGCTTTGCATACAGCTCGCCAAAAAGAGCACTTGGATTTCGTGACTGGAATCGCCCTTTTGACTCTTCCGTAGTGCCGGGAATTCAGTTTTTTTTTCATTAATGATCTGATTCTAAAGAGATTCAGCAGCGGACCGTTCCCTAACAAGACAATCCAGGTCTCTTTCGATCACGCTGATCACTGCGGTTTGCGCCTCAATGCTCGAAAACTTGGTTGAGTATGATGGTTTTGTCTTTGGTCTTGAGTCAGTAAGGGCCGAATTAGACTTTGAAAACGCTCGGCCAGGAGGGGCGATGGTTCAATGAAATCATGCCGTTCAATGCCGAATTAAATCGTCCCTAGTTCTTGGTTCTGCCGCCGCCGTTTCGATTCTCCTTGAGTGGTCCGTATTTGGGACGTGCTTTTTGAATGCCTAGTGTTGTTTGAATCTGACCTTATGTCACTTGGGTCTGTTCATTGCAACGACAATTACATGGTGAGACGCTTTATAGTCAAATGTCTTAGATGATTTTGATTTCTTTATGCTGAGCGCGCTTGAGAAGCGGGGGCAGTGGGCTTTATTGAATGCCTAAAGCAGGGAAACCGTGGTTTTGCATTGTTGGTGATCTTAGTTTTTTTCCCAAGACCTGCGAGCCCAACCTAGTGGGGGCTAGCAGCGTTGAAGAACGGCTTGGTAGTCGAGTCGCTGAACTTTGAAATGATGGGCTGTCAGGTAGGGGATAGAGTGGGTTCCTTTGGATTCCTTCCGTCCGGGAATGGTAACGTCGTCGATGAGTACGATCGCCTTTGCTGAGAATAATCCTCGATCGATGGCTATTTTTGACTCCCGGAGATGTAATTGGGCGGCACCGTTCTGGGTCTCACCTGCATCCATGTAGAGAAAATCGATTTTCCCTTCAAAGCTCTTGAGGAAGGATTCCGAGGTGACGACGTGATAGGTGATTAGCTCTCGGTATTCGGCTGAAATCACTTTAGAGATTTCGATGGCATTGGGATCGCAGTCGACGGTGTGGATTTCAGGACGAGACGCTTGCAAGTGCATGGCGCACATGCGAGTGAAGATTCCGGCTCCCCAGTCCCACTTGCTTGGGTCGTTGGGTTTCCAATACTTTCGGTCGCTCGACATGCACCCTTCATTCCCTCCTGAAACAAAACTTCGACTTGTTCCGAGCTCAACGATGGTTTGCCCAGCGTTCGTTTTGAAAGATTCGAAGGCGTATCGTAGTGTGTTAAAACGATTGCCTAGATACTGCTTATAATGCTCGATGCCCTCTTTCATCGGATTGCTCTCACTGAGATTCGATGAATCTCACTCCTTGTTTGTGTCGAAACCAAGTTGGACCAGCGTTCATCTGAAACTTTCAGATGAACGCTGGTGTTTCTAACCTTGAAAGAGAGCTTACGGCAGCGGTGGTAATGAATCCAAGAATATTCTTAAGAAGAGTCAATTATATGAATTAACGCAGAGCCAAAACGATGGGCTTTTTAGCGAGTACCTGCGAGTTTTGCTCATCCTAGATTTTCGGTCTTCGATCTCAACGGTTTTCGGTTTTTCGGTGCGCTTCGCCCGGAATCTTTTTTGGTGAGTTCTTTGAGGAGGGCTTGGAGTTCTTTTCGTTTGGCTGGCTCTGTGTCGTAGAGATTGGTGGTCTCGCCTGGGTCGTTGGCAAGATGGTAAAGTTGCCCTGGGGCGTCTGGAGCAGTATCAGGTTTTGCATATTGGGCTAGGTTGCCCTGGGTGTAGTTGTTGCCGCCGGAACCTTGATGGTTGAGATACTTCCAATCGCCTTGGCGAAGTTGAAATTCTCCCCGAAAGCTCTGGGTCAACATGTGGGGGCGTATGGAGTCGCTTTCCTTCTGTTTGCCCAGCAGCGCAGGAAGCATGTCGAAGCTATCGACGGCGGCGTCATCGGGGAGTTCGAATCCAACGAGCGATGCAATGGTCGCGAGGATGTCCGTCGTGTTGGTCAGTTGTTCTGAGACTTGGCCGCGGGGAATGTGCTTGGGCCAGCGGGCGATAAAGGGGACTCGATGGCCACCTTCCCAACCGTCACGCTTCATGCCTCGGTATCCTCCGGCGGCGTCGTGCTTGTGATCCTGCCTCATCCAGACGGTGTGCAATGTTTCGGGACCGTTGTCGGAGTTGAAGAGGACGAGGGTGTTTTCGTCGATTCCCATGTCCTGGATGGCATCGAGAAGACGCCCAGTGAGGGTGTCAAGCTCGCGAATGAAATCGCCTCGAGGACCCGCCTCGGTCGTGCCATTGAATTCGTCTGCTGGCAGGACCGGTGCGTGGGAGATTTGGGTTGAGAAGAGAACGAAGAAGGGTTTGTTCGGTGTCTGTTCGCGGTGTTGAGTAATGAATTGGAGGGTCTTCTCGTAGAAAAGGAGATCGGCATCCACGAACTTGTAGTCAGGTGCCTTCCATCCTTCATCGTTGTCCCAGCGCCACTTGCCGCCTGGATTGGGAAGGGTGTCCCGTCTGTGCCGTTGATTCGCAGGAGCTGGGACGAGGCCGTTTTCGATATAGATATAGAGCGGGTCTGTGGTCGGGCAATTGGGGGTGATAAATGACTCATCGAAGCCTCTCCGGTTGGGACCGTCTTCAAGGGGAGTGCTCTTGGTGTAGTCAATGAGCAAGGAATTCTTAAACCCTCCGCCAAGGCGTTTTCCTGATTGATCATACCAAGTGAGGCCAAGATGCCACTTTCCAAAGACGCCCGTATGGTAGCCTTTTGTTTTGAGCATGCTGGCGATGGTGAGTTTTCCCGGGCTGAGATAGCTAGGCCCGCCCGGACCTTCGAAGGCCCGGGTGCCTCTTCCTGTTCGGCAAACTTGTTGTCCTGAGAGGAGTCCGTAGCGAGATGGAGAGCAAATCGTGGATGGGCTATGGGCGTCAGTGAAGCGAATGCCCTCGGCCGCCATGCGATCGAGTCGGGGTGTTTGGTAGGCGGCCTCAGGGTTGTAGCAAGAGAGATCGCCATAGCCGAGATCATCGGCATAGATGATAACGATATTTGGTAGCTGTTGGCCGATGAGCGTTGTGCCTGCCAGGCTCAGAATGGCGAGCCAGGTGAGCAGGGGCGCGAAGGGAGTTGCTTGTTGGATAGATGGTCTCATGAGTGGCGTGTTTTGATCGCGGGCGTGTCTCTTTGTGCTTGCGAGGGCGTTATTCGGGAAGTCTGAACTCGTGGAGCGGATTTGAAGGTCAACGCACCGCAGGCCCAGGGCACCGTAGCCCGATCTATAGTTTTCTGCGAATACGAAGAATGGGGAGCGGTTCGTCGAGATATTGGTCGCTGTCTTTAAGTTGCTGAATCTTTCGAACAATGTTCATGCCGGAGGTAATCTTTCCGAACGCTGCGAAGCCCTTGCCATCAGGATTGCGTTTGCCGCCGAAGTCGAGCTCGGGTTGCTTGCCAATGCAGATGAAAAACTCCGTGTTCGCGGTGCCGGGTTCTTCGCGGGCCATTGACAAGGTGCCGTCGCGGTGAAGGATGCCGGTGGTTCGAGTTGTCTCGTGGGGGATATAGTCCGTCTTCAGGTCGCCGGTATTACGGTCGACTCCGCCTTGAATTACCTCGATCTTGACGGGATTCTCCGGCTGGTTATCCAAGCGGACCACCCGGTAAAAATGACTGCGCTGATTGGCGTAGACTTCATTGTCGACATTCTTAAGGAATTGCTGACTGGTTAGCTTGGCCTTCTCGGTTTCGATGACGGCGGTGATCTCACCCAGCGGCGTCTCAATGACCACTCGCGGGCGAGCACTACGGCATCCACAGGTGATCACAATGAGGAAGGCGAGAAGGGTGGTGGTTCTCATGGCCAAAGGATACGTTTCTAGCGCCCTTCTGCCAATTTGAATTCTCTCGTGAAGCGATGTTCGTGATTGAAGAAAGCGCGAAAAACCATGAGGCTAAGGAGCTATGAGCGGAACTCCAGGTAAACAGGTGCCCCATGATCAGTTAGTGAACGTCCCGGCCCTTATTGCGGACTACTACACGCAGGCGCCCGATATGAGTGTGCCAGAGCAGGTAGTCACGTTTGGGACTTCAGGTCACCGAGGAACATCCGGAAATGCGACATTCACCGAGGCGCATATTCTTGCTGTGGCGCAGGCGATTGTTGAGTACCGGGTGAGTCAGGGGTACAGCGGGCCCTTAGTCCTAGGGATGGATACCCATGCGCTTTCCGAAGCGGCGCAGCGAAGTGTGCTTGAAGTGTTTGCGGCGAATGGCGTGACGGTCTGGATTCAATCCGGAGGGGGCTACACTCCTACGCCCGTTGTCTCCCATGCCATTCTGAAATACAACGACAAGCGATGCTCTGGACTCGCCGATGGCGTGGTTATCACACCGTCTCATAATCCGCCTCAAGATGGTGGGGTAAAGTACAATCCACCGACCGGTGGCCCCGCCGACAATGCTGCCGCGACGACCATTCAGGATCGTGCCAACGAAATATTGCGGGCCGAATTAGCGCCCGTGAAACGGGTGCCCTATACCCGAGCCATGGCTGCTGATACGACCTTGGAGCGCGATTTGATGACTCCTTACGTCGAGGATCTTGGTAATGTGGTTGATATGGAGGCAATCAAAGGGTCCGGCTTGAAGATTGGGGTCGATCCGATGGGCGGGGCAGGGGTGCATTATTGGGACCCGATACGTGAGCGCTATGGACTTGACCTGGAAGTGGTCAATCCAAGAGTCGATCCCACCTTTTCCTTCATGACACTCGACAAGGACTTGAAGGTTCGCATGGACTGTTCGTCGCCCTACGCGATGGCGAGTCTTATTGGATTGAAAGACCGATTTGATATCGCCTTTGGAAATGATCCCGACTACGACCGTCATGGGATCGTGACGAAAACGGGTTTGATGAATCCGAATCACTATCTCGCTGTGGCGATTCAGTATCTGTTTCAACATCGACCCGAGTGGAAGCCTGAAGCAGCTATTGGCAAGACCTTGGTCTCGAGTTCTATGATTGATCGCGTGGCAGCCTCCATTGGGCGGCAACTGTCGGAAGTCCCAGTCGGGTTCAAGTGGTTTGTTCCGGGGCTGGTAGACGGAAGCTACGGATTCGGTGGTGAGGAAAGCGCTGGGGCGTCCTTCTTGAGAAAGAATGGAACGACGTGGACGACGGATAAGGACGGATTTATTCTTGATCTGCTCGCAGCTGAAATCACTGCGAATACAGGGAAAGATCCGAGTCTTCACTATCAGGCGCTTGAAGATCAGTTCGGCCGATCCTATTACGAGCGAATGGATGCACCAGCGACCTTAGATCAGCGAACCATTCTCAAGGGGCTCTCCGCGGATCAAGTCGCAGCCAAGGAACTGGCAGGAGAGACGATTCGCGAGAAACTCACCCGAGCAGCTGGCAATGGCGCCGCCATTGGAGGGTTGAAAGTTGTCACGGAGAACAGTTGGTTTGCCGCCCGTCCATCAGGGACGGAGAATATCTACAAGATCTACGCAGAGAGTTTCCTCAGTGCAGAGCACCTAAAGCAGGTGCAACAAGAGGCGCAAACGATTGTTGATTCGGTCCTAGCCTGATCTGAGCTTTGATCGAGAAAGCGTCCGAAATCGGGTGGGGCAAAAAATGGATCGATCGAATTTTTAAAATAGTTTGTAAGAACTAGCCTCAAGGATACGTATACTCCAGTGAAGGCTGATATTGAAGTGAGCGATAGAAAGGAGGGCTCATTTCCTTGTCTGCTGAAAAAAAACATTGGACGCCAAGGAGGCTCAAATGCTGGCGGACGCGGAGAGTCGAATCTCTGTGTCCGCCTTTTCCGTAGGTTCTCTGACCTTTCGACCACCGTGCCGCCAGCCATGCATGTCTCCGAGCCGACCTGTGATCTGTTCGCTACATTGCTCCTTCAACCCGCGATATTGCTTGAAATCCAGGCAGGAATCATCATCCTCCTTAGGATTGAGTAAGTTCGGGATTTGTGCAGCTCTTGCGGGTTTTGCGGGTCTGGTTTGGCTATGACGTTATATTGAGCAAGTGAGTGTGATGAAGAGAGAAAAGAAGGCTTATAAAACGCCCGAACTCGAATGCTACGGTGCTGTGGCGAATTTCACGACGGGAGGAAGTGGAATGCGGAGTGAGTGGGAACTACAGACGACGGGAATGGGGATGATGCGCGAGGAAGAATGCGTTCAAACGAATCGGAGCATGATGAAAAACACTCAAATGTGCTAGAACATTGGATCGAGGTAAAGGTTCCCGCCGCTGAGTCAAAACAGCGGAAACCGAGCAGGGTCTTGTGTTCTGGTCTTTTAGAGCCCAAACACTCGCTGCATTTGGGTTCGAACCAAACGAAGTCGCTCGACTCCTCCGCCCCCGACTTCTGCTGTGGCCCAGCCCGTAAAACCGATATCCGATAGCCCTTTCCGGACATCTCCCCATGGTAGATCTCCTTCGCCGATATCGGTGAATTTATTTTTCGCTCGGCTAAACCCTTTGACGTCGAGTTTGACGCATCGGTAACCGAAGCTATGGAGCCATTCTTTTGGCTGGCCATATTTCCAATGGTTCCCGATATCATAGTACATCCCCACCCAAGGACTATTGAAGCTGTCGACGAAGTCAACAAAGGCTTCAGCGGATTGTTCAGGGGGCGCGTCGTGATCGTAGAACATCTTGTTCCAGACGTTTTCGATGAGAATTGGCTGTCCCAAGAGTGCGGCTAAGGGGATGAGTCGTTTGATGCCTTGGCGGGCTCGTTCTTCAGTGACCTCAGCGGGGCCATCATCGCCTCGGCCGATCACGATCAACACGCCGTTTCCGCCTGCGGCATGAGAGACTCGCATACAGTGTTCGATATTAGTGATGCTTTCTTCGCGTTCCTGTTCATTGGCACTGGTGAGGCGCTTGCTCCAATGGGCGTGATTGATGGCGTTATGAACGAAGACTCCAGAATCCGCGACCGCTTGTCGAGCTTGAGCCGGCGTGAACTCGGCTGCTTGATCGAGGTCCACGCCGTCGAATCCCGCATCACCGGCCATTCGTAGTCGCTCGGTCAGGCTGAGTTTCTTGCCATCAGCTTCGCGCGTGATCATCCCGAGCTTGCAAGAAAGCAGAATGGTTTTTCCCTCTGGTGGGCGTACGATGGCATCGCTACCACTCGCGAGGCTTCCATCTTGAGCCATGCTCTTGATTGCTGGTACGGAAAGGGCAGCGGCGGTGCCTGCTGTTAAGAACTGTCGACGGCTGTGTTTCATCGCTTCGTTTGATATGAGATTGATGGATTGGAATCAAACACAGACTGGGCCGCTTTGGCAATGATTAGCTGGGGGCGGATTCAGGTCGCTTGCCCAGGTGGAATGAGGGATGGGAGCTCTATTCGTGGTTACTCCACGGGGTGGTAGAGATGTTTTCCCTGGCGAGCGGCTTCAAGTGCTTTGGTCGTATCCTCGGCAATTCCTGGGTCTCCCTGAGATTGCATCCATCGGTCGAGTTCCGTGCTGAGACGTTCTCGGATCCAAACATGCTCTGGAGATTCGGCGAGATTCGTCATTTCGTAGGGATCCAGAGCGGTGTGGTAGAGCTGTTCTGCAGGACGGTGCATGTACCGTTTGACGAGCTTATAGGTATGCGGGTTCTTCCAGGTTTCTCGCACCCAGGATTGCCAATAGGGGTTGTTGAGTTCGCCGGTACCGGTCCACCCCATAAGATGCTTTTCGATGTAGAACTCGTTTGGTGTTAGATTGCGAATGTAGCGATAGCTTCCGTCGCTTACGGTACGAATGGGGTAGGCGGGACCTTCGGGAAGGTTGTTGTGAATGCCGTAGGCGTATTTGCGATGGCTGTCCTGTTGGCCTCGCAAAACCGGTAGAAAGCTCGATCCGTCAAAGGAATGGGAACTGAGTGTGTCGCCGGCCGCGTCGAGAAAGGTGGGGAGAATATCAGCGTATTGAACGATGGCGTCCGTTCGTTTTCCAGGCGCCACTTTTCCCGGCCAGCGAGCAATGAGCGCGGTATGAATGCCAGTATCCCAGTTCGTCCATTTGCATCCTGGAAACTGAGCTCCTTGTTCAGAGGTGAAGAGGACGATGGTATTTTGGGATTGGACTGACTCTTCGAGCGCTTGGAGGATTTCGCCCACTTGCTGATCCATGTAAGTCACTTCAGCGAGATAGCGAGAGAAGGCATTCCGACTGACTGGAGTGTCCGCGATATTCGCTGGCAGGATGAGCTCCTTTTCTGGATAAGCCGAGGGATCGCCCATCACCCAAGGGACATGGGGTTCGACCAGAGCGACGGTGAGATAGAACGGTTGACTCGGGCTGCGTGAGATAAACGCTTTCACACCGTTGAGATTGTGTGAACGGGTCGGATTACGAACACAATTGGGATCGAAACCCGAGACCTGTTCAAAGGGGAATGCCGGGGCTGGCTTGACGTGAACCTTGCCAGCGAGACCAACTCGATAGCCAAGAGGTTGAAGGTAGTGGGGCACGCTCTTCGTCTGTGGGCGACTGGCCGAGTGATTCCAGGCACAGCCGTTTCGAAGCGGGAACTGCCCACTAAACAATTCCGCCCGGCAAGGCTGACACATGGCCTCTGCGAGATAGGCTCGATTGAAGACCAATCCTTGGGAGGCGAGACGATCGATGTTGGGTGTTTTGGCGTTTTCGCCTCCGTAGATGGGCAGATCTTTGTAGGTGCAATCATCCGCCATGATGATCAGGAAATTGGGTCGATCGGCAGCGAAGGTCGATATTCCTACTGAAGAAAACAGTAGGAGGCAGTACAGAAAAAGTCGGTTTCTCATAGTATTCGAGAGCAAGTGGGGTGTCGTTGATTGAGTGAGATGTTGTTGTGGCGGAGGGATTGTCTCAAGTCTTTTTCTAGGCGCTCGTGGACAATTCACAGCTTGTTTCAAAGTTCGATTTGTTCGAGACTCTTGAGCCAATCATGAAATTTAAGAGAACGATTTGTGCTTTTGCTTTGGCCTCGATTTCGCTTGCGGAACTGTTGACGTGTGTCCCGTCAGTCGTCGCTCAAACGAATCCTGACGCATCGGTAGCCATTCCTGCCACCGATGATGGGCTCCCTGGGACAGGGCCCATTCGTCGTTACCCCTGGTTTCAGAATTTATGGCTCAATAAGCGGTCGAAGTGGGCAGGTGAGATTGAGCAGGATCAAGGGGCGGTTGTCTTTTTTGGTGATTCAATCACCCAAGGTTGGGGGGGACGTCTCGCGACTCATTTTCCTGAATTGAAGGTGGCCAATCGAGGGATTAGTGGCGATACCACTCGGGGGTTATTGATTCGAGTCCGAGAGGATGTGTTGGCATTAAATCCTGGCGCGGTCGTGCTCTTGATTGGAACGAACGATCTTGAAGAAGGAGCGACGCCAGCGACGATAGCGAGCAATATGGCATTGATACTGGCGGAATTGAAAGCCCACCGGCCTTCGATGCCTATTGTTTTGAACCTAGTTTTTCCGAGCTCCGCTTCGAAGAAACGTCCTGTTGATAAGATTAAGGATATCAATAAACGTTATAAGGCTTTGGTGAAAGGAGATCCTCAGGTGACTCTCGTTGAGACCTGGGAACTGTTTGCTTCGAAAGACGGGGATGCCAAACCTGAGGAGTTTCCCGATCTGCTACACCCAAATGATCTCGGTTACGCAAAATGGTCCGCAGGCTTAAGACCGATCTTTGCTACGTTGGGGCTGTTGGAGACGGCTCCGGATACGTTCAAACTTGAGCCTGGATTTCGCAGTTTGTTCAATGGGTTTGATTTAACTGGTTGGGGCTTTAAGACGAATCGGCTCGATGGCTTGACTGCTAGTTTAGGGGGACGGTATGTGGCGAAGAATGGCCGTCTGGTCGTGACCACCCCGCCTGAGTATCGTCGTTTTCAGCAACTCTGGACAACGGAGAGCTTTGGTTCTGATTTTATTCTCCGACTGGACTTTAGAGCAACGCCGTTTGCTGATAGCGGAGTATTCATTCGGAAGCCTCAGCTCCAATGTCGCGATTACGCCTTGGCAGGCCCCTTCAGTGATTTGAAGAACTATCGCCCTCAAGACTGGAATTCCATGGAAGTCATCGTGAAGGGTGGTGTCGCTCACTGTACAAGTAACGGTGAAGTGCTCAAAGAAGCGATGGCGGTTCCAGCGACCGGGCCGATTGGCCTTGAAGGGGACCGCGGACAAATGGAATACCGACGGATTCGAATCAAGGAGCTCAAGTAGTCAATCAATGAGGACTTTTAACTGCCTTTGAGATAGTCGCGACAATTCGATTGTGGCGACTATCTTAGCTCGTCGCGGACTCAAGAATGATGACGCCGATCACAAGGATCAGGAGGCAAAGTGCTTTTTTCCGGATGGAACGTTCCCGGTAGAATACAGCGCCCCCGAGAAATGAGACGATGACAGCGGTGCGCCGAATGGGCGAAACCACACTGATGAGCGCATTCGGATCAGTAAGCGCTGTGAAATAGAAATAATCCGCTGCGAGGAGACTAAGCCCAACGAAGGGAATCGACCAACGCCATTGAAACCTTGATCTGCCTAGCCATCCCCGGCGCCACGCCCAAAGGAAGGGGAGGAATATTATCGTGAGATCAATCGAGAACCAACATTGGACAGAGCTTGGCGAGAGTGGTGTTGTTTTGAAGAGCCATCGGTCGTAGAACCCGCTACCTCCCGCAACAATGGCGGCGATCACCATATAGAGGACCCACTTGTTCCGATGGAAGTGAATGCCTTCTAGTTTGCCTGCGAGTGTAAAGCCGTAGAATCCAAGCATGATCGTCGCAATGCCAATCCATTGAATCGGACTTGGTGATTCCCCTAGTATTATGAGCGCGAGGAGGATGGTCCACACGGGAGACGTCGAGCGAATTGGTGAAGCGAGGGTTACCGGAAGATGCTTGATGGCGAAATAAGCAAAGATCCAAGAACTTGAAACGATTAAGGATTTGATCGCGATCAAGGCGTGCTGGCTCCAAGTCATAGGATCGACCAAGAGTCGAGGATCTGGCAGAGACTCAGGGGCAATTTGCGAGAGAGCGAGAATCGGAGACCATACCAACGCTCCGGTGAGGACGCTGAAAAACAATACAGGGGGAACGGCATTCTCTCTGACCGCCGCTTTACGCAGCAAATCATAGACGCCGAGCACCATTGCTGAGCAGAGCGTCAGAGTGATCCAGGTCATTGCTTGTTGTTCAACTGTGCCTGATCATTGAGCGAGAGCCCTGCCTTTGAAAAGCGTAAACACAGTTGCATGTCGCAGAGAAAGCTCAGTAGCGTGGATCCGACAATTCGAACATTCCCTATGAGATCTAATATCCTTTCAATCGTTGTTGCCTTAATTGGGTCTGTTGTTTGGCTTCACGCTGACGATCGCCCCAATATTCTGGTGATCCTCACAGATGATATGGGCTTCTCTGACTTGGGGTGTTTTGGCGGCGAGATTGATACGCCTCACCTGGATTCCCTCGCCGAGAATGGATTGAGATTTACTGATTTTTATAACACGTCTCGGTGTTGGCCGACGCGTGCGACTCTCCTGAGCGGTGTCTATAGCAATGGAATTAAAGGGGCTCAGGTAACTATTGCCGAAGTATTAAGAACGGTCGGCTACCAAACGGCATTGGCAGGAAAATGGCACCTGGGAATGGATCCTGCAGTGGATGGGCCGATTCAACGAGGCTTTGATCAGTTCTATGGGACAATGACAGGGGCGGGTTCTTTTTGGGATCCCATGACCCTGACACGCAATACTGAGTTCGTGTCTCCCGATAGTGCTGATTTCTATTATACCGAGAAAATCGGTCGCGAGGCGGCGATACAAATCGAGCGTTTCGCGGAAAAGCGAGATCAGCCGTTTTTTCAGTACGTTGCTTTTACTGCAGCTCATTGGCCCTTGCATGCTCCTGAGGCGTCGATTCAAAAATATCTCGATCGGTACAATGACGGTTGGGAAGCCTTGCGTCGGCAGCGGTATCAAAGAATGCTAGCGATGGGGATAATCGATGAGGCGAGCTGGCCTTTGCCGGAATTGGAGCCCAGTGTTCAGGCCTGGGAAACCGTCGATCACCAAGCCTGGCGCATTCGGAATATGGCCATCTATGCTGCGATGGTTGATCATATGGATCAGGCGGTCGGAGACATTGTGTCGGCTCTCAAACGAACAGGGCAGTTTGAAAACACGCTAATACTGTATCTCCATGACAATGGGGCTTGCTCTGAGCATCTGAGTGGCAATGGATGGAATACCGCCAACAATGTTCTGGAGTGGGCTGAAAAGAATGGCAAGACCGTTAAGGTTGGCGATCACTATGACGTTCCGATGGGTGGTCCTTTGACTTATGGAAGCGTCGGGCACAATTGGGCCCATGCGCAGAATACGCCGCTAAGGCGGTACAAGGCGAATGTTCACGAGGGTGGTGCGAGTACTCCGGCGATTGCCCATTGGCCGAGGAAACTTGCTAGATCAGGTGAAATCACCCGTCAGCGGGGACATGTGGTTGATTTGATGGCGACCTGCCTTGAGCTTGGACGGGCCAACTATCCGACTCAGATGAACGGGAAAGCCATTCGGCCACATGAAAGCATCAGTTTGGTCCCGGTGATCACTGGCGGACAACAAGCGCGGCAACATCCCTATTATTTCAATCATGGCCGGAGCCATGCGCTTATTCAGGGGGACTGGAAAATCGTTCGAGAAGGAAAGGGGGCATGGGCGCTCTACAACCTTCTTAAAGACCGAACTGAAACTAAAGATCTTGCGTCCTCAAAAACTAATCGCGTTGCTCAGATGGCTCGTCTCTGGATGAAGCGATACCCGGCCGAGAAATAGGCGAAGGCTGCCTTGGCCGCTAATCTAATTCCTGCCGATCATCGGTTTTGGAGTGATACAAAAAAACGGCCATCAATCGATGGCCGTTCTTGTTTAAAGCTTGGAAAGTAAAAAAAACTTAGTTGCCTGTGAGCTGTCTCTTATACACATCTCCGAG